>PMOU01000282.1 GCA_003161205.1 Actinomycetota bacterium
CCGGCACCTTCGGTGAGTTCACCGGGATCTGCTTGTAGTTCACCCCGAGCCGGGCGCGGTGCGCGGCGGAGTAGGAGAAGCCGCGGGCCAGCAGCATCTTGTCCGGGCTCAGCGTGATGCCAGGGACCAGGTTGTTCGGCTCGAACGCGGCCTGCTCGATCTCGGTGTGGTAGTCGGTCGGGTTGCGGTCCAGGGTCAGCCGGCCCACCTCGATCAGCGGGTAGTCGCCGTGCGGCCACACCTTGGTCAGGTCGAACGGGTTGAACCGGTAGGTCCTGGCGTCCTCGAACGGCATGATCTGCATCTTCAGCGTCCAGCTCGGGTAGTCCGCGGCTGCGATGTGCTCATACAGGTCGCGCTGGTGGTAGTCGGTATCGACGGCGGCCATCTGGTCGCCCTCGTCCTGGGTGAAGAACTCGATGCCCTGGTCGGTCTTGAAGTGGTACTTGACCCAGAACCGCTCGCCGGCGGCGTTGATCCACAGGTAGGTGTGCGAGCTGTACCCGTTCATGTGCCGCCAGCTGCGCGGGATGCCGCGGTCGCCCATCAGCCAGGTCACCTGGTGCGCCGACTCCGGGGACAGGGTCCAGAAGTCCCACTGCATGTCGTGATCGCGCAGGTTGTTGTCCGCGCGGCGCTTCTGGGAGCGGATGAAGTGCTGGAACTTCAGCGGGTCGCGCAGGAAGAAGACCGGGGTGTTGTTCCCGACCATGTCGTAGTTGCCCTCGGAGGTGTAGAACTTCAGGGAGAAGCCCCGCGGGTCGCGCCAGGTGTCGGGGCTGCCCCGCTCCCCCGCCACGGTGGAGAACCGGATCAGCGTGTCGGTCTTGGCCCCGGGTGCGAACACCGCCGCCTTGGTGTAGGCGCTGACGTCCTGGGTCACCTCGAAGTGCCCGAACGCGCCGCCGCCCTTGGCGTGCGGCTGACGCTCCGGAATGCGCTCCCGGTTGAAGTTGGCCATCTGCTCGATCAGGTAGTGATCCTGCAGCAGAATCGGGCCATCCGGGCCGATGGTGAGCGAGTGCTCATCGCTTTCCACCGGCGCGCCCGCGTCGGTCGTCGTCGGCTTGACCTGTGGTTCTGTCACTGCCATTCCTCCTCGTTTAATTGCGTCAACCGTGCGGGCCGGCCGGCTCAAGCCACGGCCGTTCCCCGATGGCACAGTCGACGTCGCGGTCCGGCGCACCGGCGGCAGACCTGGTGATGATGGCTGCCCCGTCACCACGCCGTCGGTGGCCTGCTGGGACACGAACCATGATGGTGGTAGCTTCCCGAATTTTCTGGAATCAGTCAACTTTTGGAGTAATTCTGGTTATCTCATCCTGATACACCAGGAGCCACCGCAATCAGCCGCCTGAGCCGCAGCCCAGACGGGAAGCACCTGGCCGCGGCGGCCCGAGGTGGTCACCCGGGTAGTAGTAGCCGCCTGCCCGGCGACCGTGCCGGTAAACCTGCCGCAGCGACGGGGGTGGCGCCGCCGACGGAGGGTCGAGCTGCTGGCACGATGGACGGTATGGGACAAGGGAGTCAGGAAAGCCAGGGCCTGGACAGGAAGCTGAGCCGGACGGAGGCCTCGCACGCGGTCTCCGGCCTGGGCTGGCGGCTCGTGCTAGGCGATCTTCGGACCGAGGTGCTGACCGGGTCGCTGCCGCTGGCGGCCGACGTGGCCGCACGGGCGGCGGCTCTGCCGCACGCGCAGGGGCACCTGCGGATAGACATCCGCGAGGACCGGGTCCTGATGACGCTGCAGACCGCGGCGGTGGACGGGGTCACGCCGCGGGACGTGGAGCTGGCGCACCAGATCTCGGCCCTGACGGAGGAGTTCCGGCTGACCACCACGCCGGGGACCGGCGAGGCTGGTAGCGGCCAGGCGGGGCGGCCGGTCCAGGTGCTCGAGATCGCGATCGACGTGCTCGACGCGGCCAAGGTGCGGCCGTTCTGGCAGGCGGTGCTCGGCTACGTTGACCAGCCGGGGCAGACCGGCCCGATGGGCGGGCTGATCGACCCGCAGGGCCAGGGCCCGGCGTTCTGGTTCCAGCAGATGGACGAGCCGCGGCCGCAGCGAAACCGCATCCACTTCGACATCTCGGTGCCGCATGACGAGGCGCATCAACGCATCCAGGACACGATCGCGGCCGGCGGCACGCTGCTCAGCGACGCCGAAGCGCCCGCGTTCTGGATACTGGCCGACCCCGAGGGCAACGAGGCGTGCATCTGCACCTGGCAGGGCCGGGACCCTGGCAGCGTTCGCGGGCCGGAGGAAGACTAGGCGTTAGGCAGGCGGCCCAGCCCGGTGCCCATCCCGCTTGGCTACCGCGTCATCGTCGCTTAGGTCTGCGGCGGTGCCGCGAAGAGGCCGCGAACGAAGGCGGCAATCTCCGGCACCCGCAGGGCCAGGGCGTTCCAGACGATCTCGTAGTCGATCCGCGCATACTCATGCGTGACGATGTTGCGCATCCCCTTGACCTTGCGCCATTCAATCTGCGGATGATCAGTAACGAACTCCTCGCTTAGCCTGGACACCGCTTCACCGATGCGATGCGTAACGGCTTCGGCGGCGAGTCGCAGTGCCTCATCTCCGTCGTATGCGGGGCGGCCCCTGGCTACCAGGCGCTCAGCCATGTCGGTGAACTCAAGAAGGTCGAGCAGAGTATCGCTAACCCGGCGCCCGTACACTTGCCTGACCCGCCCGCCTGGTTCTGGTTCACTCCCGCGCACCGGCTGGCTGCTCACAAGGGAACCGCTTCGGCACGGATGGCTACGTCCCGGTCCTTCAGCGCGCGGTCAGATACGACATCCACGTGCGCGCCAAGCAGATCCTCCAGCTCGGCGACCAGTCCGGCCTGGTCGAGTAGCGACGCCTCCGGTGCGAATGTGACCAGCAGATCGACGTCGCTCTCCGGACCGTCTTCGCCACGCGCAATCGAGCCGAAGACCCGCACGCCTCCGGCATGGTTCCGGGCGGCGATTTCCAGCACCTGATCGCGGAATCGGGCGAGGAGCACGGATGGGCGCGGCCGGGCGGCGTCGAGCAGCCGTGCCAGCATCGCCGCGGAAGGCTGCCGTCGGCCGTTTTCGTAAGCGGCAATATTGGGCTGGCGAACGCCAGAGCGTTGCGCTAGTTCCTGCTGCGTCATGGCCGCTAGCAGACGAGCCGACTGGATGCGCTCCGCCGCGTTCACGCCCTCAGTATATCACCTGATATATTGAGGTCCGGAAGTCCCACGGGGCCGGGAGCCAGTTGGCGTCGCCGAAGTCCTTGCTGCCGATGGCCGACAGGGCTTCCTCGTCGATTGCGATTGAGTTCGTCGCCATAACGATGTCACTTTTCGGGGGAGCTGATTTCGGACCAGAGGGCGCGGTAGGCGCGGGCGGCCTGGCTGTTGGGGGCGAAGGCGGTGACGGGGGCACGCTCCACCGACATTCGCTCGATGACAGACAAGGCGGGAATGGCGGACTGTGTCACCATGGACCGTTCGGCCAAAAGGTCTTTGGTTATTTCCTGGTGGAGCTTCTTGCGCCGGTCCGCCATCGAGAAGAACGCGCGCACCTGCGGGCGGTCGCCGTCGAAGCCGGCCACGAATTCGGTGAGCTGATCCAGTGTGCGCACCGACAACGTGGTCGGGATCACCGGGACCAGGAGGACGTCGGCGGCGTGCATGACGTTTTCCGAGACCAGCGAGATGCTCGGCGGGCAGTCGAGGAAAACATTGTCGTACTCGGCGGCGAACGGGCGGAGCAGCGATGCGATCTTGCGGGTTTGCTTCCGGTCGGAGGTGCCGAGGAGAAGGTCCATATTGCGGTAGGTGAAATCGGCCGGGAGCAGATCCAGCAGGTCGAAATCGGTGCCCTTGATGGCGTCGCCGAGAGTTTTCGTGCCGCGGATCAGTGCCTTTCCGCCGCCCTTGACCCGGGGCTTGATCCGGAACAGGAAGCTGGCCGCGCCCTGCGGGTCCAGGTCCCACAGCAGGGTGCGCTGGCCGTCGGCGGCGGACAGGTGGGCGAGGTTAACCGCGGCGGTCGTCTTGCCGACGCCGCCCTTGATGTTGTAGGTGGCGTAGATCTTCATGGCAGCGGCCTTGTCGTCGCGGGTTCGGCCAGCAGGGTACGGATCCGCGGCTGGGCGGCCGGCCCGGCGAACCGGGCGAACCGGCGGGCGAAGTCGGCGCGGGCTTCGGCCTGGCCGACCGCGAGCCGGGCGGCGACTTCTCCCATGGCCAGCAGNNCCGATCTCCTCGCGCTGGACCTGGCTGTCCTGGAAGTCACCGAGGCAGTCCTGCAGCTGCTTCAGGTCCCCGATGACCTTGCGGTAGGCGACCGGGTCGTGCAGCGGCGCGAAGAACTCCAGCAGATAGCGCAGCTCCTTGCAGCGTTTACGCAGGTCATGCAGGGACTCCGGGGGCGAGTCCGGGGTGATCGCGCCGCCTTGCGCGGCGATCCGGGCGAACGCGCGGCCGGTGGTGCGAGCCGCCAGTTCGGCCGCGGTGGGCTTGCGCCGCTTCTTGGGCACGCTGGCATCGCGGACGGCGAGGAGCGCCTTGCGCCAGTCATCGGTGATGGCCCGGAACCGCGGCGAGCGCAGGGCCGCGGCCAGCCGCCGGAACTCGCGTGCGCGCCGCCTGACCAGGAAGACGCGGAACGGCTCGAGGTCGGCCGGGGCCGCGGCCAGCAGCTGCCCGGTCATCGCGGCGAAACCGAGCAGGTGGACGTCGAGATCCCTGGTCGGCGTGGTCAGGTCACCGAGCCACTTGAATTCCCTGGCGTAGTGGCCGGCGTCGGCGGCGGGCAGGACCTCGCCGAGCAGCTTGATCGCGGACCGGGTCCGGCGGACCGCGACGCGCAGGTCGTGCAGGAACTCGGTGTCGATGTCGCGGAGCACGCCGTCGACGTTGAGCTCCAGGGTGTCCAGCAGCCGCAGCAGCAGCCGGGCCACCGCGACGGACCCGGGCATCGACGCGGTGATCTCCGCGTCCACGCCGTTGCTGTCGTTCGCCGGGTGCCGGCCAAGCGCGGCCAGCGCGGCGGTGAACACGGGCTGGCTGGCCGGGGACGCGACGGCGGCCAGCAGCGCGGCCGCCTTGCGGGCCTGGGCGGGGTAGCCGCGGACTTCGGTGACGGCCAGGCGCAGCGGCAGTTCGGCGGTGGTGGCCGACGCGGTGGTGGCCGCGGGCGCGGCGGGCGCGGTGGCGTGCGGGGAGGTCACCGTGGACCGGTCCGCGATCAGCCGGGCGACGGTCTTGCCGTCCTCGTTGAGCAGGCGCGTGACGCTGACCGTGCTGACCGCGCCGACTACGGGCAGCAGCGCTCTGGGCCAGATCAGCACCATGATGCGGTCCCGGACCGGTCCGGCCGGCAGGTCCTGGGGCGGACGCCGCGGCGGCCAGCCGGTCACGGGCTGCTCCGCCTGCAGCGTGCCGTCGGCCTTGCTCAGCAGCAGCCGGCCGCCCCCGCTGGCCTGCTCGAACTCGAGCACAAGCCCAGCCCGGTACAGCCGCCAGTCGAAGGTGTCCAGCCAGGTCCGCCGCCGGGTACCGCGGCCGGCCGCGCCGCGGTCCGCGGCCACCGTGAACGCCTGCTCCAGCGCGGCCAGCGCCGCGGGCAGCAGATCGGCGGCCGGAGCTTGGCCCGCGATCTTGCCGTCGCTCTCCTGGTCGCCGGCAGGCGTCGCCAGGACGTATCCTCGCAGGCCGGGCGTCATCACGTGCAGCTCTCTTCTGGGCAAGGCTCACGCCCGGCCCCGTGCCTTTTGTCTATGTTCCCGCCCGTCTAGCCCATGAATCTATCTGATCTGGCGACTTGTCGGGCCACAGTCGAGGCGGCATCTAGCGGATACCCTACGGGAGAGGCCAGGCCAGGCCGGTGATCGCCGCGATGTCGGCGGGACGCGGCATCCCGGCCTGGGCGCCGGGGCGGGTGGCGGCGGCGGCCCCGGCGGCGGCGGCCACGCGGACCGCCTCGGCGGGCGGGACACCAGCCCCGAGGGTGACCGCGAGCGCGCCGACGAAGGTATCGCCGGCACCGACCGTATCGACGGCCTCGACCCGGAACGCTTCGATGGTCAGCGGCTCGCGGTCCGGGCCGGCCAGAACCGCGCCGTGACCGCCCGCGGTGATCACGGCGTGCCGCGCGCCCGCGGCGACCAGCTCGGCGGCGGCCTGACCCGCGTCCTTCAGGCCCTCGACCGGCCGGCCGAGGACGGCGCCTGCCTCGGACTCGTTCACCACCAGCCAGTCCACGCCGGCGGCTACGAGCGCGGCGGCCTCCTCCGGGCTTTGCGGGGCCGGGGCCAGGTTGAGCACGCACAGGTCGCCGCGCGCTCCGGCCAGGGCGGCCCTGATCGCGGCGAGCGGGATTTCGGCGCTGATCACCAGGGCGTCGCGCGGGCGGCTGAGCGCCGCGGCGGCATCGGCCGCGCCGACCTCGTGGTTGGCGCCCGGGGCGACCGTGATGATGTTCTCTCCGGCGCGATCCACGCAGATCATGGCCAGTCCCGTCGGCACGTCGGCCACGACGCGCACGCCGCCGGCGTCCACCCCGGCCTCCCGCAGGGCGGCCTGCAGCCGCCGCCCGAAGTCGTCGCCGCCGACACAGCCCGTCATGCGCACGTCGGCGCCAAGCCTGGCCGCCGCCACCGCCTGGTTGGCCCCTTTCCCGCCGGGGGTGAAAACGGCCGCCGAGCCGAGCACGGTCGCGCCGGGGGCTGGCAGCCGGGGCACGGTCACGGAAATATCCATGTTCAGGCTGCCCAAGACGGTTACCTGAGGTCGTTTCGCCATGCCCGCACGGTAGCGCGTGCCCGGGAGCGCGGGCCGGCGGAGGGGTCAGCCTTCGGTGACGACGCGCAGGGCGATCCGGCGGTTGCCGCCGTGCTGCCGCACCAAGGCCATCCACACCGGGGTGAGCGCGTCAACCATTCCGGCCACGTCCGGATCCCCGAGGAAAGCCGGGTCGAGACCGACGGCGGCGATAAGTTCCTCGGCTACGGAACGGGCCTCGGGATCCGCGGCGAAGAAAAGGTTCGCGCCGGCCAGCGGGTCGGCGAAGTTCTCCCAGCCCAGGGAGTTGAACGCGCGCACATACCGGGCGTCGGGCACCGCACCGGCGATCAGCG
Source organism: Actinomycetota bacterium (assembly GCA_003161205.1). The sequence continues at coordinate 7,112 of PMOU01000282.1, forward strand.
CCCGGGAGTTGAGCTCCGGCTGGCCCATCCGGTTCACGGCATCGACCACGATCTTCCCGGCCAGCGCCGCGCCGTGCGCGCTGATCACGTCCGGCACCGCCGGGCCCGGCACGGCGAGCACCACCACGTCGGCGCCGGCCAGCGCCTCGCCGATGGCGAGCACGGGCGCCCCGCCCGGCCCGGTGCCCGGCTCGGCCGCGGAGCCGCTGCGGGATCCGTACACCACGTCATATCCGGCCGCCCGCCACTTGGTCCCCAGCGAACCGCCGATGTTGCCTGTCCCGATGACCGCGATCTTCATGTGCCCGGCAACCAGGGTGACGGCGATCTCATTCCCGCGCTCGGGTTCCCCGCGCTCGGGTTTCCCGCGCTCGGGTTTCCCGCGCTCGGGTTTCCCGCCTCCCCTGGCCCGGTCCGTCTTGTGGACGTGGCCTATCGTCTTGAGGAAGGGTTATGAGGGTCGGTGAGACGGGATACAGGCGCG
>PMOU01000543.1 GCA_003161205.1 Actinomycetota bacterium
CAGATCTCCGGCAATAGGTCAGCCGTAAGCCTGTGGCGTGCCGTTTTGCCCGGGGTTTACTGTGCGTCATTATTAAAGCTTTGGTAGGATTGTGGCATGTCAGCGGCGGTTTCAGCCATCCTGGAGGGCATGCCAGAGCCCCGTGACCTCCGCATGCGCGAGCATGATGGCCGGTGCGTGATCACGGCCGGGCCGGTGGTGCTGTTCGAGTACGCGGCCGGGGACATCGTGATGCGGAACATCGCGCTGGCGGCGCTGCGGCAGCTGGGGTTCCGGGGCCGGGTGGTCGCGGCGGTGCTGGGGCTGACGGAGAATTATGTCGCGACGCTGCACAACGCGGCGAAGCGGGACGGGACGGCGGCGCTGATCGGGCAGGACCGCCGGGGCGGGCCCGGGAAAGTGACTGCTGCGCAGTGGGCGCGGGCTAGGGCGTGGCGGGATCAGGGCGTGTCCGACGCGGAGATCGGGCGGCGGCTGGGCGTGGCGCACACCACGATCGGCCGCGGGCTGGGGCAGCGCGGGCAGGCGCCGGCCTCAGGCGGCACGCGCGGGCAGCACGCGGCGGCGGAGCCCCTGTTCACCGAGCCCGCGGCCGGGCCTTCGACCGGAGCTGAGGCTGAGCCTGCGACCGGAGCTGAGCCTGCGACCGAGGCTGAGGCCTTGACCGGCCCCGGCCCCGGCCCCGGTGCTGGTACTGGTGGTGGTGGCCTGCCGCCTGGCGGAGGGCTGCCGGCCTGGCCGCTGCCGGCCGGAGGCGTGCTCGCGTCGCGGTATGCCGGGGCGATGCTGCTGCACGCGTTCTTCGCGCGGACCGGCGCGGGCAGCGCACTGCCCGCGTCCGGTGACCGCCGGCCTGCGGATGTGGCGCTGCTGACCGCGGTCAGCATGTGCTTCGCGCTGGGCGCAGACACGATCGAGCAGTTCAAGCACCTGGCCGCCGCCGATGCCGGGCCGCTGGCCGGGCTGGCGGTACTGCCGGGGCTGCGGACGCTGCGCTCTCACCTGGCCCGGATCGCTGATGCGGCCGACCCGGTAGCGGTGCAGGCGATGTTCGCGGCCGCGATGCTGACCGCGGACCCGGTGACCTCCGGCGTGTACTACGTCGATGACCATTTCGTGCCCTATACCGGGGCCAGGCCGGTCGCGAAGGGATGGAACAACAAGCGGGGCCGGGCCGAGCGGGGCCGCGCCGATACCCATGTCACCGCGCACGACGGCCGGGCGGTGTGCTTCGTGACCGGGGAACCCTCCGGGCTCAGCGTCACGCTGCCCAAGGCACTGGCCGAGCTGACGAGGGCTGCCGGGCCCGGCGCGCGGATCATGCTCGGCTTCGACCGGGGCGGCGCTTACCCGCAGGTCTTCGCGCACTGCCGCAGCCAGGACGTGCACTGGGTGACCTGCCGGCGGGCACCGCTGGCCGTCCCGGTCATGCTGCCGGTCATCACCACGGTCTCCTACGGCGGCCGGACCCGGCAGATCGCCTGGGCCGAGGAGAGGGTGCAGGTCAAGGACTACGGGCAAGCCCGGCAGATCACGCTGTTCGAGCACGGCAGGGTCGCCCTGCAGATCCTCACCTCTGACTTCGCGGCCTGCCCGGCGGACATCCTGTCCTGGCTGAAGTCCCGGTGGCGGGAGGAGAACTTCCTGAAGTACGCCAGCCAGAACTACGGGATAGACAAGATCTGCGACTACCTCGCCAGCATCGAGACGAACACCAAGATCGTGGATAACCCGGCCCGCAAGGCCGCCACCGCCGCGGTGCACGAGGCGGAGAAGGCGCTGGCCGGCGCCGAGCGGGAGCTGGCCGGGCTGCTCACGGACCCCGCGATCACCCCCGCCGTCAAGAACGCCAGCATCCCCGCCCTGCAGGACAAGATCACCCGCGCCCGCCAGGCGGCCGCCGCCGCGACCGCAGCCCGCAAGGACATCCCCGCGAAACTGCCCGCCAGCGACATCGACCCCGACGCCAGGGTCGCGCTGCTGCGCACCGGGCGCCGCGGCCTGCAGATGGTCCTNNATCCGCGGCCTGGCCGGCACCATCACCTGGACCCCCGCCGCGATCACCGTCCACCTCGAGCAGCCCCGCGCCCCCCGCATCGCCCGCGCCCTGGCACTGCTCATCCAGGAGATCAACGCCACCCCGCCCGCCATGCCCGGCGACCACCGCCCCATCACCTACCATCTCGCCCCGAAGCCCAGCATTTAACTCCGGACGCACAGCCTTTGCCGGAGGTCTGGGGTTCGGCCGTTGCCCGTCTCCGTTGCCGAGAGAATAGGGTTCGCCTCCCGGCCATACAGGCATCTGGTGCATGAAGTTCGTGTCGGGTTGCCGTCGAAGAAGCGCCAGCCCCTCGTGCGGGGGGCGAGAACGGCGGAGCGTCTAGCTCGCAATCCACTGTCAGTTGTCCTGGGCGGAAGCGGAGCAGTGGGCAGTGAGGTCCCAATAGGGCGTGCCGACCGGCGGGAGGCCGGCCTGGCGAGCAATCCATGGTACCTTTCAACCATCAGTGGTATCATTCATGTATGGCGCTGAATATCAAGGATCCCGAGACCGAACGCCTGGCGGCCGAGGTAGCTGCGTTGACGGGAACGACGAAGACCGGGGCGGTCCGGTACGCNNACCCGGTTCCTCGAGGAGGAAATCTGGCCGCTGATGCCGCCAGATCAGCTCGGCAAACCGGTGGCTAAAGCGGAACGCGAGGAGATCCTCGGTTTCGGCGAGCATGGCGCATGATCATCGACTCCTCCGCGATTCTTGCCGTCATCGGCAGGGAACCCCGGTACGAGCGCATCGTCCGTGAGCTTGCGGCCTCACCGGTGACCCGGATCGGCGCGCCGACCCGGCTGGAGACGGGAATCGTGCTGACGGCGCGGTTCGGGCCGCGGGGCAAGACAGCACTGGCGCGGTTCCTGCAGGAAAACTCGGTGGAGACCGTGACCTTTGACGAGGCTCACGCCAGTGTGGCCCTCGACGCCTACTCCCGGTTCGGTAAGGGCAGGCATCCGGCTGCCTTGAACTTCGGCGACTGCTGCACCTACGCGATCGCTTCCAAGGCGGGGGAGCCGCTCTTGTGTATCGGAGACGACTTCGCCAGGACCGACCTGCTGCTGGTCAGCCTCGCTTCCGAGGAGATGCCAGCTGACGCGGAACAACCCGGCGAGCCCGCGAGCTGAGCCTCCCTGCGGCCGCTACTGATCTGAGGGGATCGGCTGTTGCCGCCGGAACGGTCGCCGCGGCTGTGGCAGGTGGGACCCGGAACGCCCGGTGGACCTCAATAACACCAGTCGTGGCGCCACTCCCGGTCCCTCGGGTCACGCCGTGACGGCCGGCTTGCGCAGGCTGGTCTCGCGTTCGAGCTTCGCGCCGATGTCGGCGCGCAGTGTCACCTTGGAGATCTTCCCGACCTGGGTGCGCGGCAGCGCGTCGGTGAGTTCGAGGCGTTCGGGCCATTTGTACTTGGCCAGGCCCTCGGCCTCCAGGTAAGAGCAGATGTCGGCGAGTGTCGGAGGGCTCTGCGGGTCCCGGGGCACGACGTAGGCGCAGCCGCGCTCTCCCAGTCGGGGGTCGGGCATGCCCACCAATGCCATCTCGGCCACGGCGGGGTGCCCCGCAACCAGGCGCTCGACCTCTTCGGCGTTGATCTTCTCACCGCCGCGGTCGATGAGATCCTTGACACGGCCCTCGATGGAGTAGCTAGTCGTGCCCTGGTACCTGCGTGCCCGCACGAGGTCGCCGGAATGATAGAAGCCCTCGGCGGTGAAGGCCTCGCGGTCGCGGTCTGGCGCGGCGAGGTACCCGCGGATGGTGTAGGGCCCGCGCGCGGCTAGCTCTCCGGTCTCGCCCTCGGCGACCTCGATCTCTGTGCCGGGCCGGAACACCCGGACTTCATCGAGGGGCGAGATCGGGACACCGACGGTCTCGGCCCGCAGGCCTGCGGGCGCATCGAGCGCTGTGAACAGGAAGAGCCCCTCGCTCATGCCGAAGGCCTGGGTGACGTGGACGCCCCGCTCGGTCAGCTCATCGAAGACCGGACGGGGGACGCGCGCGGCGGTCAGCACCCAGGTGCCGAGCCGGGCGACGGCGTCGTCGAAGACCGGGTGCGACAGGTATTCCCTGGCCAGTCCCGGCGGGCTCATGGTCCACGTGGCACCGTGCTCCGCCATCAACGGGAGCATGACGTCGGCGGCGGGAGTCGCGAGGAGAAGTGCGGCGCCGGCGCCGTGAGCGGCGTGCAGGCCGTTGGCGAGCGCTGCGTTGTGGGCGAGCGGGAGCCCGAAGGCGAGCACGCTGTGCTCCGTGTGGCCCCACCAGCTGGAGGTCAGGTCGGCGTTGTAACGGTACTCGGCGTGCAGCCGGGGGATGATCTTCGGTGTTCCGGTGGTGCCACCCGAGAGCTGCAGCACGGCCGGTCTGCGGACGTCGAGCGATTCCGCGATCTGGAGCAGTTCGGCGTGTTCGGTGTCGCTGATCTTATGGTCCTGCAGGTCCTCAATTCGCAGGCCTGGCGTGGCCGGTGCAGCGCCCACGGTCACGAGCTGCCGCATCGCGGGCAGCCGGCCGGCGACCTCCTGCGCCAGCCCGACCAGGTCGAAGCTGGGGAAGTCCGCCTGGACCAGGTGTGCCACGGCGCCGGACTTCCGGCCGATCTGCTCGATCTCAAGGCGACGGTGGATGGCGAGCGTGCAGACCGGGATCAGGCCGGCCTTGAGCAGTCCGTACCAGGCGACGACCGCCGTGGCGGAGTTGGTCACCTGCAACAGCACACGTTCGCCCGGCAGCAAGCCGGAGCTCAGCAGCCTGGCGGCCACGGCATCGGAGCGGGCGTCGAGTTCACGATAGGTGAGCCGCGTGTCCGGAGTGATCAGCGCCGTGCGCTCGGCGTAGGTCCTCGCGGCCTGGCGGAAGGCCGTGGGGATGGAGCGCGTGCCCCAGGCCCCGGTCGCCAGGTACCGGTCCACCGCCGCCGCGGGGTGCGGGACGACCCCCGGCAGGGCCGTGGTCTGCGAAGAGACCTCGGTGGCGCCGTCGATGACGCTGTTCCCGGCTTCGCTGCCGTGGGGCGAGTTCATGTCCTGCTACCTCTTGCCTTCGTGATTCCTGGAAGTAAATCTGCCATCGCGACGAGATCGGCGCGGCCAGCCACGATTCCGTCGACGAGATCGTCGACGTGGCCGGCCGGGGCGCCGACCACCGTGATCAGCTTGGTCTGGTGACGGATCCGCTCCGCGAGCGCGAGCCGGTCGAGCAGCGCCGGACGGCCTGGTCGTCCCTCCAGCCGGACCCCGTCCGCGCCGGCCTCGGCGAGTGCGAAGCAGCGGTCGAGCACCTCGTCCGCCGCCGGCGACCAGGGATCATCGACATCGGTTTCCAGCACCGCCGCCAGGGCCTCGTCCGGATAGGCCGCGCGCAGGGCCGTGACGGCCAACGGCTCACCTGGCACGTCGCGGTAGGCCGGCTGTCCGTCTTTCGCCAGGACGCGGCCTTTGGTACGCAGCGCTGCTCCTTCGTAGGGTCGGTTCAGGACCCAGGTCCGGACGTCGGCGAGCTCGTCGTCGGTGGGTTCGGTGCCGGCGAACGCCGCGAGGCCGGCTCGCAGCAGGCCGGGGTCGCTCTCGGCGAGGCGCGAGGCGGAAACCACCCCGCCCCGGCTGAGATAGGCCAGCATCAACTGCGGTGCGGGGAGGTCAAGGCGGTGGCCTATCGAGTCCCACCAGCGCTGACTGCGCAGGGCCGCGTCTTGCAGGGCCTCGACGCGAGGACGGCGGATTTCCTCGTACCGTCGGAGCGCACCGGCCAGCGCCGGTTCTGCACCGGCGGTGAGGCTGTCGGCCAGGACGATGGCGTCCTCGAGCGCCATCTTCGTCCCCGAGCCCACCGAATAGTGCGCGGTGTGGGCCGCGTC
>PMOU01000578.1 GCA_003161205.1 Actinomycetota bacterium
TTGGTGTCGTAGTCGATGTCGGAGATGGTCGGCGAGTCGAGCACGTAATACCGGTGATCCGCCTCGGTGATGTCCAGGCTCAGATCGGCATGACGCCGCCTCGCCTCAGCCGGCGCGGCCTGGACCTCCCCTTGGGAGCTCAGCCCATCCGTGTCGTTCTCGCTCACTGTGGTTCCCCGTTTTCCCCGCTCATCGGGACTCGGCCCCGGCCTCTTCGATCAGCTCGGGCAACATGCTCGCCGCCTCCCGGCACCGGGTCAACACGGCGCGCGCCTGGGCCGGGGAGGAACCGGCCAGCCCGCAGGCCGGCGTGATCACCGTCTGCTGCGCGCATGTCGCCAGCGACAGCCCCAGCCGGCGCCAGAGCCGGATCACCCGCTCGGCGCTCTCGCGGGCCTCGGCCGAACCGCCACCCGGGCCACTGCCGCCCACCGCGGGACCGTCGCGGCGCGGGCCGGCATCCGGGGTGCCCGCGGCGGCCTGCTCGGCCACGGCCGGGACCGCGCCGGTCAGCAGTCCCATACCGGCCTCCGCGACCTCGGCGACCGCGTCCTCCTCCCCCCGCCGCAGCTGGCCGAGGTCGAAGGAGACCGCTCCGGCCCCCGCCGCCCGGATAATCCCGAACGGGACGGTGGTGGCACAGCAGTGCACGACCGTATAGCCGCGAATGCTGGCGAGCACCTGGGCCAGACCGTCCCGCAACGTGTCCTCTTCGACGGCGGCGAGCCGCGACAGCCCGCTCGCGGTCGGTACCTCGCCCTCAGCCACGGCGGGAAGCGAGGGCTCGTCGAGCTGCACCACGAGCTGCGCCCCCGGTACGCGCTTGAGCACCTCGGTCACATGCGCGGCCGCGCCTTCCGCCAGCGAGGCGGTCAGGTCCGCGACCGCGCCCGGATCGGCCACCGCCACGTTCATCGTGTGCGGCAGCTCCAGCGAGGCAGCCAGCGTCCAGGGTCCGCAGAGCTGGATCTTGAGCAGGCCGCCGAAGCCGTCGAGCACCTCCGCGAGGACATCGAGGTCGGACGAGAGCATCGACCTGGCCCGGGCCAGGTCACGCCCCGGCCGCTCGGCCAGGCGCCAGCCACGGGGAGTTACCTCGGCCGGAATGTCGATCAGCAGCCCGGCGGTCCGCCCGACCAGGTCCGCTCCCGGCCCCCGGCCCGGCAGCTCGGGCAGAAACGGGAAGTCGGGCAGCTCCCCGGCGACCACGCGCGTCGCCTCGGCCGGATCTGTCCCCGGCATCGACCCGATCCCGGTCGCGCTGCCTGACGCCCACGGATAGCCTGACCCGTTCTGGTTATCGCTCACATGCCGAGCTTAGAACTGCCTGGTGACAAACCTCGACCAACGCCAGCTCGCGCCGGCCGAGGTGCCGCTCAGTCGCTGCGCGTCTGCCACCACGGGGACTCGTCGGGCTCGTCGTCAGGCCCATCGTCTCCGTAGTACCCAGAGCCGCCGTCGGGCGTTCTCCCCCGGCGGTCCCAGCGATACGCGTTGTCCGCACGGTGCGCTGACAAAGCGATCACCACCACGATCCCGACGGCGACTCCGACTCCGAAGAAGACAAGCAGCACGGCCATCACGTCTGCCGTGGCGCTCATCGCAGCGTCTGCCTCTCCTCCGGCGGGATGATGTCCCGGAGCCCGACCGCGGTCAGCCGCCGGACCCCGCGGGCCGCGGCGTCCGGCGCTGGGCCGGTCAGCGTAAACCGTCTTTCCTCCCTGCGCACCGCCATCGCGATGGTGAGGACGACCCCCGCCAAAATCCCGGTCCCGAAGACCAGGCCCATCCCGATTGCCACTGCTACCACGATGCGGTCCATCAGGACCTCCCCGAACTGCCGCCGGCGGTGCGTGCACCGCCGGGCCCACCGCCTGCGGCTCATCGAGATCCGCAGGCCCTGGTGCCGCCGGGCTTACGTCGTTGTAACCCCCACGAGCTGGTCATGTCCTCTAGTCCCACCACGTTCTGGCTACGATTGGTCTGGTAGGGGCTATCTGGCATGTTCTTCTATGACCAAAGAGCTGGATAACTAGAATGTTTCTTATCATTCTAGCCATCCCAACCTCTGGTACCAATATGGCGATACCCGTCGGCTAGTAAGGTAAAACCGGTTCGTGCCAAATATTCCTGCCGCTAGGATCGTTCCACTATGTGGAGCGAGCCCAGCCGTTGGGATAGCTGGCATCACTGGCAACGAGGTTGAGACCGGGAAGCCGCGGATCGCCCTTGATCATCGCCGGAGCGTCGAGCCAGGAAGATCTCGCACCGTCCAGCAGTTCCCATGCCGACCTGGGCGGACACAAGCACGCTATGCGCCACAACCCGGAGAGGATGCGTCAGATGACGCAGGCCGCCTGGCTCATCTCAGCTAGGCCGGCACCAGGCGAGACGAGGACCCAGGCGGCCACGAGCTGGTCGCGCCGGATTGAGAGCGTCCGCCCGGTCATAAGAATCGGCGAGGGCCCCGAGGCCCCCGGCCCGGGGCCCTCGCCGGCGCCGCCCGCGAGGGCCTAGATTTCGGCTATATGAGCTGGTCAGCGCGGTTATGCTGAGTGCACAAGTTCGGCGGCTGACGGAAGGGATTCCACGTCAAGGTCCCTGCGGCCCACGCCGTTGAGCCTGCGGGCGCTCCTGGACATCCGGCCGGGTGCATCGCCCAACAGGGTGTAGGCCCGGTCCTCTCGGTGTATCGCCAGGGCGATCACGGCGAATACTCCGACGACGACACCGCCGAGGAACAGAGCGATTGTCACTGCGACTACGACACCGGCCATGATGGCCTCCCGCACTTCCGGCCCGCGGAGTTCG
>PMOU01000662.1 GCA_003161205.1 Actinomycetota bacterium
GTGCTCTCCCGCCGGGTCCAGGACCAGGAGGGCGACCTGGCCACGCTGATCGAGGAGGCCGCGACCGGCATCCGCGTGCTCAAGGCGCTCGGCCGGGGCCGGCAGGCGGCCGCCCGGCACGACGCCCAGGCCGCGGAGGTCTACCGGACGCAGGTCGAGAAGGCGGGCCTGCTCGGGTCCTTCTGGGCGCTGCTCGACCTCATCCCGAACGGCGTCATCGGCATCATCATCGTCCTCGGCGCGTTCGCGGTCAGCAGGCACTCGCTGACCATCGGCGGCCTGGTGGCGTTCATCACCCTCGCGCTGCAGCTGGTGTGGCCGGTCGAGGCCCTCGGCTACATCATCGCCTCGGGCCAGGAGGCGGCCACCGCCTCNNGAGCCGAGGATCCCGGTGCCGAACCGGATCCCGGAGCCACGGGGGTCAGCGGGTTCCCGGCCGGAGTCCCGGGGGCACCTGGTGTTCGACCACGTGGCCTTCACCTACCCGGGGGCGGCCGAGCCGGTGCTGCGCGACATCGTGCTGGACCTGCCGCCGGGCCAGACGGTGGTCCTCACCGGGGCGACCGGTGCCGGCAAATCGACATTGCTGCAGCTCGTGCCGCGGCTCGCCGACCCGAGTGCGGGGTCGGTGCGGCTCGACGGGACCGATGTCCGCGACCTCCCGCTGGACCGGCTCCGCAGCGTGGTCGGGTGCGCCTTCGAGGACGCCACGCTGTTCTCGGCGAGCGTCAGGGAGAACGTGACGTTCGGCGCGGCGGACGCGGACGACGCCGCGGTCGAGGCCGCGCTGACGGCCGCGCAGGCCAGGTTCGCCTTCGACCTGCCCTGGGGCCTGGACACCAGGATCGGCGAGCAGGGCATGGCCCTGTCCGGCGGCCAGCGGCAGCGGATCGCGCTGGCCCGGGCCATCCTGGCCGGACCGGACGTGCTGATCCTCGACGACCCGCTGTCCGCGCTGGACGTGCACACCGAAGAGCGGGTGACCAGGGCCCTGCACGAGATCCTGGCCGGCTCGACGGCCCTGGTGGTGGCGCACCGGCCGTCCACGGTCGCGCTGGCCGACACGGTGGCCCTGCTGTCCGGCGGGGTGATCGCGGCCACCGGCAGCCACCGGGACCTGCTGGCCGCCAACCAGGAGTACGCCTCGCTCATGGCGATGGAAGATCTGGAGGAAACCGCTTGAGCACGCCATCGGGGGCAGGAGCAGCGTGGCGCGGCGTCGCCACGGAGAAGGCCGAGGAGGTCAGCTCCGGGCTGGCCGCGCTGCTGCGCGAGCGGAGCCGCCGGCTGCTCGGTGACCTGCTGCGGCCCTACCGGCGCGCGGTGACCGGCACCGTGGCGCTGATCGTGGTGGAAAGCCTGGCCGCGCTGGCCGGCCCCTGGCTGGTCGGCATCGCCATCGACAGCGGGCTGCCGCCGCTGCTGCACGCCCACGACGCGGCGCCGCTGCTCGCCATCACGGCCGCGTTCGCCGTCGCGGTCGCGGTGCAGGCGGTCACGACCCGGATGTTCGTCACCATGACCGGCCGCGTCGGCCAGAAGGTGGTGCTCGAGCTGCGCCGCCGCCTGTTCGCGCACTTCGGCGACCTGGACGTGGCGTTCCACGAGGACTACACCTCAGGGCGCGTCATCTCCCGGCAGACCTCCGACATCGAGTCGCTCTCGGACCTGTTCGAAGAGGGACTCGACTCGCTGATCGCGGCGATCTTGACCCTGCTGCTCGTCGGCACCGGCATGCTGCTGCTGGACTGGAAGCTCGGCCTGGTGGTGCTGGCCGGGTTCGTTCCGCTGGCCTGGCTGACGGTCTGGTTCCGGCGCGAGTCGGCCCGGGCGTACCGGCGGACCAGGGAAGCGATCGCGCTGGTCATCGTGCATTTCGTCGAGACGTTCGGCGGGATCCGGGCGGTGCAGGCCTTCCGCAGGGAGCAGCGGAACGCCGACATCTTCTCCGAGCTGGGCGAGGACTACTCCCAGTCCAGCGCGCACGCCGCCCGGCTCATCGCGATCTACGGCCCGTCTATCTCGCTGGTCGGCAACGTCATCACCGGCGTGGTGCTCGGCTACGGCGGGCTGCTCGCCATCCAGGGCAACATCAAGGTCGGCGTGCTCGCCACCTTCCTGCTGTACCTGCAGCGCTTCTTCGACCCGCTGCAGGACGTGTCGCAGTTCTACAACACGTTCCAGGCGGCGGCATCGGGGCTGGAGAAGATCTCCGGCGTCCTGGACCAGGACCCGGCGGTGCCAGCACCCGCGGCCCCGCAGCCGCTGCCGGTGCGGGCCGCGGACCACGCCGGGCGGCAGGTGCGCTTTGAGTCGGTCACCTTCGGCTACCGGGACAATCTCGTCCTGCCCGGCCTCGACCTGGACATCCCGGCCGGGCAGACGGTCGCCCTGGTCGGCGAGACCGGGGCGGGCAAGACGACGATCGCGCGGCTGCTCGGCCGGTTCTATGACCCGCGCTCGGGCCGGGTCACGCTGGACGGGATCGACCTGCGGCAGCTGTCCGACAGCGTGCTGCGCAGCGAGATCATCGTCATCACCCAGGAGAACTTCCTGTTCGGCGGGTCCGTCGCGGACAACATCAGGCTCGGCCGGCCGGGCGCGTCCGCCGCCGACGTCCAGACCGCGGCCCAGATGATCGGCGCGCACGACTTCATCGCCGCGCTGCCCGACGGCTATGACACCCCGGTCGGCAAGCGCGGCGGCCGGCTGTCGGCGGGGCAGCGGCAGCTGATCTCCTTCGCCCGGGCCTTCATCGCCGCCCCGGCCGTGCTCGTCCTGGACGAGGCCACCTCGCTGCTCGACATCCCGAGCGAGCGGCTGGTGCAGCGCGCGCTGCGCACCGTGCTGGCCGGCCGGACGGCCGTCATCATCGCGCACCGGCTGTCCACGGTGGCGATCGCGGACCGGGTGCTCGTCCTGGACTGCGGCCGGATCATCGAGGACGGCTCGCCCGGCGAGCTGATGTCCGGCGACGGCCAGTACGCCGCGCTGCATTCCAGCTGGGCCGCCAGCCTGGCCTGAGCCTGGCCTGAGTGCCCCGGCGCGGGACGGCGGCCGGGGGCGCGTAACCTATGGGTTCATGAGACTTGGGGTCACGCGGCGGCAGAAGCCAAGCGAAGGCGCGAGCCAGCGGCATCAGGACGACATCGCGTTCGCCGGGCGGCGCGGGGAGCTTCTCGAGGCGGCCGGCGAGGCGGAGAGCCGGCTCCGGGCGGCGCAGGCCCGGCGGGCGCCCGTGCAGGAAGTACATCGCCTCGCCGAAGAGCTGGACGCCGCGCTCACCGAGGCCATGCGGGCCGCCTATGCCGCGCAGCGCGCGGCGATCGGCCCGCTCGGCTACGACGACCGCATCTACCGGCGCAAGGCGATGGCCACGCCGCCCGTGCACGCGCTCACGGCCAAAGCTGAGCACCTGCTCACGCTGCGGGAGACCCACCGTCTCAACGGCATCGCGGATGTCCCGTTCGCGGTCAGCCCGCTGGCGTCCCCCGTCATCGACGACTTCTAGCTACCGCCAGAACGGCGGACGGCCTCAGGCGTGCGGCCTGACCCATACTGAGATGTGGGCGGGCTCGAAGGCGTCGTGCACGATCCTGGCCAGGTCATCCTGGACCGCGTCGAGGTCGACCGCGTCCTGCAGGCGGCCCGCGAAGGCCGTCACGATCTTGTCGGCGTCATAGCGGGCCCGGTTGAACCGCCGGTCCACCGCCCGCTGTACCCGCCGCCGCACCGGGTTGAACAGCGCCGCGGCCGCCAGCGTGGAGGCGGCCACCGCNNCCGGTCACGATCGCGTAGGCCAGGGTGCGGGAGATGATCCGGTCGATGTCGTACAGCCGGTACTTCAGGATCCCGACGCCGATGCCCACCGGCAAGGCGGCGAGCCCGATCCCGAGGACCTCGCCTGAGGCGCCCGTCGAACTGATCGTGAACGAGAGGGCGAGCACGGTCAGGGTGACCGCGGCGCCGCTGGCCAGCCACTTGAGCTGCTGGCGCCGCTCGCCCGCGGCCCGCCGCCAGCTCAGCACCTGGTGGCCGATGAACGACAGCCAGACCACCACGATCAAGAGCAGCCCCAGGGCCTCTGCCGCGCCCAGCAGGTGGCCCGCATTGCCCTGGCTGGCCACGTCCCCGAAGGCGTCCAGGCGCACGTCATGACCGGCCACCGCGCCGATCGCCGGGCCGAACAGGGCCGCCATCACGCAGGCACCCAGCACCGTGTACGCCCGCAGCACCCACTTCCAGCGCCGCGAAGCCAGCCTGCCGTCCGGGAACAGCAAGATCACCACGGGAAACAGCAGGAGCGCGGGCACCCACGACGGTTGCAGGATCACGGCGGCCGGGGCGAACGGCAGCCCGTGGTGGCCGAAGCGATAGTAGAGCACCGCGTAGTACCCGACGGCCGCGCTGAACAAGAACAGCAGGATGAAGCCGAGCAGGATCCAGCCGATGGGGTTGCGCGGCTGGCGCCGTGCAACCACGCCGCCCACGCCGGCGTAGATGACGACGATGGGAAACTCCGGCCCCGTGCCCAGGATCGACAGCTGATGGACCATGCCGGACAGCACGACCGTGGCGGCCAGCAGCAGCAGCGCCAGGACGCCTAGCACCGTCGCGGTCAGCGGCGA
>PMOU01000427.1:0-7217 GCA_003161205.1 Actinomycetota bacterium
AGGCCGGCTCCCACCCGCTCGTGAGCCTCGCCGTCCAGGCCGCGGTGGTAGTACGCCAGCGAGTCGAGCGCGAAGTCCTCGACCAGCCGGTCCAGGCCCACCGATACCCGGGCACCCCAGCGGAAATCGTCCTCGACCACCGAGGCGTCCAGCCGGAAGACGCTGCGTGCAAGGTCCATCCGAGCGGCCGTCTCAGCGTCGGTAACATGCTCGACCCGGACCCTCAAGTCGTCGATCTCCAGGATCTCCACATGCCCCCCGAGTTGCGCCGAGACCAGGGTCGGATCGGTGGAGACGTCCATCATGCCCGGGTAGAGGTGGCCCATCAGCCCGTGACGGCCGTGCCGGAGCGCGGCACGCACGCCGGCGGCCTTGATCCAGGTCTCGATCCTAGCCCAGGCCCGGCCGTCCTCAAGGTAGCCAGAGACGGAACGGAAGCCGATACCGCAGCGCCGGAACGCGTTGGCGATCTCCGGCAGCGGGCAGGCACCGCAGTAAGCGAGCCAGGCTCCCGTGTCGAAGTTCGCGTGATCCATCGACTCGGTGGGCTGCAGGTTCAGCAGCAGCATCGGCGTTCCGGTCCGCTGGGCGACCGGGACCAGCATGGTCGCGGTCATGTAGGTGGTGAGGAAGCCGATGATCAGATCACAGTCGGCCAGCCGCAGCTTCTCCGCGGCCGCGGCGCCGTCGGCGGCGTCGGAGATGAAGCCGACGTCGACCACCTCGCAGTCGAGCTGGGCCAGCCGTTCGGACACGCGCCGGGCTGAGGCCTGCAACTGCGGGAGGAGCGCGGGGAACTGCGGCCAATAGGCGCCGAGCCCTCCGGCGACGAGTCCGACCCTCGTCTTACGCGGGTCGATCCTCGCGATTCCCCGGGCGGCAACGGCGGTGAGCGACTCGGTCATGACGTCCCTTTGTCCCGATGCATGAATGTTGAAACGTTACATATAAAAGCTTGCACTGACGGTAAGGGTGACGGTAGAGCGCTGTCAAGAGCGAACCTCGCGAGCCCGGGCCGAAGCTTCAACCTGGCGTTCAGGGTGAAGCTGACCCGATTCGAGGCTCTGGCCCGCCGCCACGCGGTCCTCGCGCAGACGGACACGGCCATCATAAAAACGTATCAACCACCATAAATGCAGCGCGGCGGGTCCCGGAACGCACCTGAACAGGAGCGGAACAGAAAGACCCCGCTGGTCGGCGGTAAAACCGCACGTAACAACTCAGAAACAGCCTCTTGACATCCGGTGCGAAGCCTGACTACCTTCAGCCAACACATTGAAATGTTTCACTAAATAGCGAGGTGAACGAGCTTGAGTGAGCAGCCGGAGGGGGTGGGCGGGGTCCACGGGACACCGCGGCTGGCGCTTGATCAGGCCGCGAAGGCCTTCGGTGCCGTGCAAGCGCTTATCGACGGCTCGATCACGTTGTTCGCGGGCGAGGCTCACGCGCTGGTGGGCGAAAACGGCGCGGGCAAGTCAACCCTCGTCAAGATCCTCGCCGGGGTGTACCAGCCGGACAGCGGCACGCTCGCCATCGACGGCCAGCCGGTCGTGCTGAGCGGACCCACCGCCGCCCGCGACGCCGGCATCTCGATCATCTACCAGGAACCAACTCTGTTCCCCGACCTGACCGTGGCGGAGAACATCTTCATGGGCAGGCAGCCGCTGCGGCCAGGACGCCGCATCGACCGGCCGGCGATGAACCGCAGCGCGGATGAGATTTTCACCCGGCTCGGCGTGGCGCTCGACCCGCAGCGGCAAGCCCGGGGCCTGTCCATCGCCGACCAGCAGATCGTCGAGATCGCCAAGGCCCTATCCTCCCGCGCGAACGTTCTCGTCATGGACGAGCCCACCGCGGCCCTGACCCCTGTCGAGGTGGAGCGGCTTTTCGAGGTCATCCGGGCGCTGCGCCGGGAAGGCGCGGCGGTGCTGTTCATCTCGCACCGCCTCGAGGAAGTCTTCGCCATCTGCCAGCGCGTCACGATCATGCGGGACGGCCGGTTCGTCCGCACGGCCGCGGCCGGGGACATCACCGTCGACGAGATCATCCGGTCGATGGTCGGCCGCGACCTGGACAAGCTGTTCCCCAAGACGCAGGCGCCCGTCGGCGAGGTGGTGCTGCAGGTGAGGCAACTCAGCCGCGAGGGCGTCCTGCACGACATCAGCTTCTCGGTCCGCCGCGGCGAGATCGTCGCGCTGGCCGGGCTGGTCGGCGCCGGCCGCAGCGAAGTCGCCCGGGCCATCTTCGGCATCGATAGGCGATCGGCCGGGGTGGTTATGGTCCGCGGCCAGGTGCTGCCGAACGGGTCGCCGCTCGCCTCGATGGCGGCCGGGGTGGCCCTAGTGCCCGAGGACCGGCGGCAGCAGGGGCTGGTCATGGACCTCGGCATCGACAGGAACGTCGCGCTGGCCTCGCTGGCCCGGCTCAGCCGCTTCGGGCTGATCAGCCGTACCCGCGAACGGGACCTGGCCGCGACCTGGGCTAACCGGCTCCAGCTGAAGTTCGGACGGCTCACCAACGCGGTCTCGACGCTGTCGGGCGGGAACCAGCAGAAGGTCGTGCTGTCCAAGTGGCTGGCCCGCGATCCGTCGCTGCTCATCATCGACGAACCGACCCGGGGCATCGACGTCGGGACCAAGGCCGAGGTGCACCGCATCCTTGACGGCCTGGTCGCCGACGGACTCGCGGTGCTGATGATCTCGTCCGAGCTGCCGGAGGTCCTCGGCATGGCCGACCGGATCCTGGTGATGCGCGAGGGACGGATCACCGCGGAGCTTTCCCGCGCGGAGGCCAACGAGGACCTGGTCATGCGGGCGGCGACCGGCCAGCTTAAGGGGGCAGCCGCATGACGACGGCCACGTCCGCGCTTGGTGCCAGGTTCGCCCGCGGCGGTGCCCTGCTGCGCGCCCGCGAGGTCGGCATCGGCGTGGTTCTGCTGCTGGTGTTCGGCGTCACGACCTTGCACAACCACGACTTCGCCACTGCGAACAGCGTCCAGCAGTTGCTTTCAGGCGCCGCGCTCATCGCCATACTGGGCGTGGGGGAAACCCTCGTCATCGTCACCCGCAACGTCGATCTGTCCGTGGGCTCGACCGTCGGCCTGTCGGCCTACATCGTCGGCGACCTGTTCAAGTACCATCCGGGCACGCCGGTCATCCTCGGGTTCGTCGTCGGAATCGCGGTCGGAGCGGTGATCGGGGCGGTGAACGGTTTCATCACGGCGGCGCTGCGCGTACCCAGCCTGGTGGTCACCCTGGCCATGCTCTACATCATCCGGGGCGTCGACGGTCTCATCGTCAACGGCGTGATCATCACCTCGAGCAATGTCCCGAACGCGTTCATCGCCATCGGCTTCCGCACCATCGCCGGCATCCCGTGGCTGGCGATCATCGCCTTCGCGGTCGTGGTCATCGTCGCCTACGCGATGCGGTCCTTCCGGTCCGGCCGCGACCTGTACGCGATCGGCTCCAACCCCGAAGCCGCCGCCCTGGCGGGCGTGCCCGTCGCCCGCCGGGTCTTCACCGCCTTCGTCATCAGCGGGTCGCTGGCCGGCCTGGCGGGAGCGCTGTTCCTCGCCTTGCACGCCGAGGTGGACGTGACCGGCGGGACCGGCTACGAGCTGCTCGTCGTGGCGGCGGTGGTCGTCGGCGGGGTCGCGATTTTCGGCGGCAGCGGCACGGTGGTCGGCGCGGCCCTGGGCGCGTTGCTGCTCAACACCATCAACCAGGCCCTGGTGGCCAGCAGGGTCTCGGCGTTCTGGAACGAGGCCATCGCCGGAGCGCTATTGCTGCTCGCGATCGCGTTCGACCGCTGGCTGAGCCTGCGGGTCGCACGCGGCTTGCGGTCGGCGGAAGGGGCTCACCGTGACCTCTGAGCCAACCATCCAGGCCCCGCGGAAACGGGAATACGCCGGGACCGACACGACGCGCCGAGCGCTGTGGCAACGGGCACTGCGCTGGGAGACCGGCCTGGTCGTGGTCCTGATCGCGACGCTGATCTTCGGCACCAGCCGGTCATCGGACTTCCTGAACACGACCACCGGCTTCTACATCGGGCTCAACATGGGCGAGATCGCCATCATGGCGCTGCCGCTCACGCTCATCGTGATCACCGGCGAGATCGACCTGTCGGTCGCCTCGATGCTGGGCCTGTCCGGAGCTGTCATGGGCCAGCTGCACAGCGAAGGCTGGTCCATCGGGCTGGCCATGGTGGCGGCGCTGATCGTCGGCGCGCTCGGCGGCGCGCTCAACGGCGTGCTGGTGGCCAGGCTCGGGCTGCCGTCGATCGCGGTGACGATCGGCACGCTCACGCTGTTCCGGGGCTTGGCCGAGATCGTCCTGGGCGCCCGGACTATCACCGACTTCCCGACCTCGCTCACCAACATCGGCGTGGTCCCTGTGCCGGGCACGCAGCTGTCCTACTCCACCGTGATCTTCGTTGTGCTGGCCATCATCTTCGGCGTGGTGCTGCACGCGACCGGGGCCGGGCGGGCCATCGTGGCGACCGGGCTGGCGCCGGAAGCGGCTCAGTTCGCCGGGATTCGGGTCAACCGGGTCAAGTTCGGCCTGTTCGTGCTGTCCGGCGTGATGTGCGCCTTCGCCGGGATCTTGTTCACGCTGAAGAACGCCTCGGTCAGCTACGACGCTGGCACCGGCCTCGAGCTCAACGTCGTGGCGATCGTCCTGTTCGGCGGCGTCTCCATCTTCGGCGGCCGCGGCACCGTGATCGGCGTCGTGCTCTCCGTGATCATCTTCGGCACGCTCCAGCAGGTGCTGACGCAGATGCAGGTTCAGCCCGAGGTGCAGAACATCATCATCGGCGGCCTGCTACTGGTGAGCGTCGTGCTGCCGAACAGCGCAGAAGCGGTGCGCCGGCTCCGCGCCCGCCTGCGAACCGGGCCTCACCTGGCCCGGGCGTCCCGGAGCCAGCGGCCCGCGCGGCCCGTCAGCTCATCGGATTCCAGCCTGAAAAAAGAGGAGAAAGAATAATGAGGAATACCAGAAGATTGCGGAGAAATATAGCCTCCGCTCTCGCCATCACCGCCGTCGGGGTGACCGCGGCCGCGTGCAGCAGCTCCGCGTCATCAAGCGGAACGACTTCGACGTCAACCTCGGCCTCGGCTCAGGCGGGCAGCGGCGCGATCAAGAAGGGCCTGCTGGTCTACTTCATCCCGAAGGACACCCAGAACCCCTACGAGGTGATCGCCGACAACGGCGGGGAAAAGGCCCTGGCCGCGCTGGGCGGCAAGGTCGTGGTCAGCAGCGGGACGGCGGACACCGCGGCCGCGCAGATCCCCTCCATCCAGGCGGCGATCCAGGCGCACGCCAACGCGATCGTCATCGCCGGCAACGACCCGTCCGCACTGTGCCCGTCGCTTAACCGGGCCGCCCAGGCCGGCATCAAGATCGTGTCCTTCGACTCCGACGTCACGTGCGGGACTTCGCCGAACCACCTGTTCATCAACCAGGCGAACACCGAGCAGATCGGCGAGTCCGAGGTGAGCTTGCTGGCTAGCGAAATCGGCGGCAAGGGCCAGATCGCGATCTTGTCGGCGGCGGCTAGCGCCACCAACCAGAACGCCTGGATCGTGTACATGAAACAGGAGCTGGCCAAGTACCCGAACATGAAGCTGGTCTCGACGGTCTACGGCAACGACGACCCGGCGACCTCGCTTCAGGTGCTGCAGGGCCTGCTGTCGGCTTACCCGAACCTGCGCGGCATCATCTCCCCGACCACCGTCGGTATCTCCGCCGCCGCCCAGTACCTCGACACGCACAAGAACCTGCTGTCTCACCTGACCCTGACCGGCCTTGGCCTGCCGTCGCTGATGCGCAAGTACGTCGAAGACGGAACGGTCGCCAAGTTCGAGCTGTGGAACCCGGGCAACCTGGGCTACCTGGCCGGGTACGCCGCGGCCTCACTCGCCTCCGGCGTGGCCAGCCTGACCCCCGGGTCGACATTCAAGGCCGGCACGCTCGGCACCTACACCGTGCTGGCCCCGACCACTGGCGTCGGCCCGTCGGTAGTCCTCGGACCTCCCACCGTGTTCGACAAGGCGAACATCAACAACTTCAACTTCTGATCTCCCGGACCGTGGCCCGGCCGGCGTCTGCACGCCGGCCGGGCTCGCCCCAGAGGTCCGGGACGATCGTGCCGCGCGTAAAAGGAGCAGCCGTGCGCTATTGCTTTGTCCTGCAGGTCAGGCCCGAGCTCCTGGATGAGTACAAGGAACGGCACACGGCGGTATGGCCGGATATGCTGCGAGCCCTCCAGCAGGCCGGGTGGGAGCGGTACTCGCTGTTCGCACGGCCTGACGGGCTGATCATCGGGTACGTAGAAGCCCAGGACTTGGACGCCGCGCAGCACGCGATGGCGGCGACCGACGTGAACACGCGATGGCAAAGCGAGATGCGGCGGTACTTCACCAGCGTCGACGGCCAGGCGCCCGGCGGGACCATCGTCCTGCTGGAACCCATCTTCAACCTCGACGACTCACTCGCCGCCGCGGACTACCGTGACCAGGCGCCCTGACAAGAGGCGTCTCCATAGTTGAGAAAGCAGGTTCAGGTCATGGATCTCCAGGCGGTCAATAGCGCCCTCCGTGAGCAGAAGATCGAGCTGCCGTCGTGGGCCTTCGGCAACTCCGGGACCCGGTTCAAGGTCTTCGCCCAGCCCGGCGTGCCGCGTGATCCGTACGAGAAGATCGCCGACGCCGCTCAGGTGCACAAGTTCACCGGGGTCGCGCCGACCATCGCCCTGCACATCCCGTGGGATGCGGTCGACAGCTACGCCAGCCTGACCGCGGCGGCGTCCGAGGCGGGCATCAAGCTCGGCACCATCAACGCCAACGTCTTCCAGGACAACGACTACAAGCTGGGCAGCGTCACCAACCCCGATCCCGCGATCCGGCGCAAAGCCCTGGACCACCTGCTCGAGTGCGTCGACGTCATGGACCAGACCGGATCCCGCGATCTCAAGCTCTGGTTCTCCGACGGCACCAACTACCCGGGTCAGGACAGCATCTCGGCCCGCCAGGACCGGCTGGCCGAGGCGCTGGCCGCCGTCTACGCGCGGCTGTCAGGTGACCAGCGGCTGATCCTGGAGTACAAGCTTTTCGAGCCGGCGTTTTACACCACCGACGTGCCGGACTGGGGCACGTCGTACGCGCACTGCCTGGAGCTCGGCGACCGGGCCAAGGTGTGCGTGGACACCGGCCA
>PMOU01000427.1:7230-10617 GCA_003161205.1 Actinomycetota bacterium
CAACATCGAGCCGAAGATCCCGGGCCAGATCCGCTCGGTGATGAACGTCCAGGAGGCCACGGCCAAGGCCCTGCTCGTCGACACCGCCGCCCTAACCGCCGCCCAGCAGGCCGGCGACGTCCTCGGCGCGCACGGCGTGCTGATGGACGCGTACAACACCGACGTCCGGCCGCTGCTCGCCGACCTGCGCGCTGAGCAGGGCCTGGACCCAGATCCGATGGCGGCCTACGCCGGCTCCGGGTACGGCGAGAAAATCGTCGCCGAGCGAGTGGGCGGCCAGCAGGCCGGATGGGGAGCATGAGGACGGTGCACACGACCGTGAAGAATGAATGCTGATGCCGAGCATGCCGGTAACAGACGAGGCGGTCGCCGCGACCGTCAATGAGCTCATCGCGCGATCGAACCGGCTCGGCTCGGACCCGCGTAACACGAACTACGCCGGCGGCAACACCTCGGCTCAGGGAGCCGCCGTCGATCCCGTCACCGGCGAGGACATCGAACTGCTCTGGGTCAAGGGCTCAGGCGGCGACCTGGGCACCTTGACCGCGGCGGGCCTGGCCGTGCTGCGGCTGGACCGGCTGCGCGCGCTGACCGGCGTCTACCCGGGCGTCGAACGCGAAGACGAGATGGTCGCGGCGTTCGACTTCTGCCTGCACGGCCTGGGCGGGGTGGTGGGGTCCGGGCCAGCAGGGGGCGGGGCCGCACCGTCCATCGACACCGCGATGCACGGGCTGGTCGAGCAGCCGCACGTAGACCACCTGCACCCCGACTCCGGCATCGCGCTGGCGACCTCGGCCGACGGCGAGAAGCTGACGCAGGACTGCTTCGGCGACCGGGTGGTGTGGGTACCGTGGCGACGGCCCGGTTTCCAGCTCGGCCTCGATATCGCTGCCATCGCCGCGGCCAACCCCCGCGCCATCGGCTGCATCCTCGGCGGCCACGGCATCACGGCCTGGGGCCAGACCAGCGACGAGTGCGAGGCCCGATCCCTGGAGATCATCCGGACGGCGGAGGACTTCATCGCGAGCCGCGGGCGGCCGGAGCCGTTCGGCCCGGTCATCGAGGGTTACCAGCCGCTGCCAGAGAGCCAGCGGCGGGCCCGGGCGGCCGCGCTGGCCCCGGTGATCCGCGGCCTGGCCTCAACCGACCGGCGCCAGGTCGGCCACTACACCGACGACGACGTGGTGCTGGAGTTCCTCAGCCGGGCGGAGCACCCGCGGCTGGCCGCACTCGGCACGTCCTGCCCGGATCACTTCCTGCGCACTAAGGTGCGCCCAATGGTCCTCGACTTGCCGCCGGACGCTCCCCTTGAGGACGTCGAGGCCCGGCTCCGGGAGCTGCACGCGGCCTACCGGGAGGACTATGCCGCCTACTACCAGCGCTACGCCGGCCCGGACTCCCCCGCGATGCGCGGCGCCGACCCGGCCATCGTGCTGGTACCCGGGGTGGGGATGTTCAGCTTCGGCGCGAACAAGCAGACCGCCCGGGTAGCCGGCGAGTTCTACGTCAACGCGATCAANNGCGATCAACGTGATGCGCGGCGCCGAGGCCCTGTCGGCATACGCTCCCATCGACGAAGCCGAGAAGTTCCGGATCGAGTACTGGGCCCTGGAAGAGGCCAAGCTCAAGCGGCTGCCCAAACCCAAGCCGCTCGCCGCTCGCATCGCGCTCGTCACCGGAGCGGGTTCGGGTATCGGCCGGGCCATCGCGCACCGGCTCGCCGCCGAGGGAGCCTGCGTGGTGGTCGCCGACCGTGACCGCGACGCCGCCGCCGCGGTCGCGGGCGAGATCGGAAGCACCGACGCCGCCATCGGGTTTACCGCCGACGTGACCGACGAGGAGCAGATAGTGGCGGCCGTCGCGGCGGCCGCACTGGCCTTCGGCGGCGTGGACCTGGTGGTGAACAACGCGGGTCTGTCGGTCTCCAAGCCGCTGCTCGAAACCACCGTGGCGGACTGGGACATCCAGCACGACGTCATGGCCCGCGGGTCATTCCTGGTCTCGCGCGAAGCGGCCCGGGCTATGCGGGCCCAGCGCCTCGGTGGCGACATCGTCTATATCTGCAGTAAGAACAGCGTGTTTGCGGGACCGAATAACGTGGCCTACGGCGCGGCCAAGGCCGACCAGGCCCACCAGGTCCGCCTGCTCGCGGCCGAGCTCGGCGGCGACAGCATCCGGGTCAACGGCATCAACCCGGACGGCGTCGTCCGCGGCTCGGGCATCTTCGCCGGAGGCTGGGGCGCCCAGCGCGCCGCGGTCTACGGCGTCGAGGAAAAGGACCTGGGCTCCTACTACGCCCAGCGCACGCTGCTCAAGCAGGAGGTGCTGCCCGGCCATGTCGCCGACGCGGTCTTCGCCCTGACCGGCGGCGACCTGTCCCAGACCACGGGCGTGCACATCCCGGTGGATTCCGGGGTAGCGGCCGGATTCCTGCGATGACAGGCCCGGCGTGACGGACACCGCGATCCGGGTCGCGGCCATCGACCTGGGCGCCTCGAGCGGGCGGGTGGTGGTCGGCCACGCTACCCCGCAGGGCTTCGTCCTGCGCGAGGCCAGCCGGTTCGCCAACCAGCCCCGCCCGGTCGGCGGGGTGCTGCGCTGGGATGCCCGCGCGCTGTTCGCCGGGATCGGTGACGGGCTACGCGCCGCAGCTGAGCAAGCCGGGCCGCTGGACGCCGTCGCGGTCGACGGCTGGGCCGTGGACTACGGGCTTCTCGACGGTGACGGCGGCCTGATCGCCGACCCGGCCAGCTACCGGGATCCCCGCACCGGGCCGCCGTTCGCCGCCGTCACCGGCAAGCCCGGAGGGGTGGCGGGCGTGGACGCAGCCCGACTGTACGAGGCGACCGGGATCGCGCCTCAGCCGATCAACACGGTGTTCCAGCTGATGGCCGAGTGCGAGTCGGCGCAGATCGAGCAGGCCCGGCAGGTGCTGCTCGTGCCGGATCTGATGACCTACTGGCTGTCCGGCCAGCTGGGTACCGAACTGACCAACGCCTCCACCACCGGCCTGCTCGACCCGCGCACGATGAGCTGGGCCCGCGAGGTGGCCAGCGCCCTGCGCGTGCCGGCTGACCTGTTTCCCCCGCTGCGGGCCGCGGGCGAGCTGGCCGGCCCGATGATCGGCCCGGCCGCCGCCGGGCTCGGGCCGGGCGGGCCGCCTCAGGTGGTCATCGGGCCTTCGCACGACACCGCCGCCGCGGTGGTCGGCGTGCCCGCCGCCGACGACGCCTTCGCCTTCGTCTGCACCGGGACCTGGGCGCTGGTCGGCGTCGAGCTTCCGGCCCCGGTCATCACCAGCGCGAGCCGGGAGGCAGGCTTCAGTAACGAGGCCGGCATCGACGGCACCACCCGGTTCCTGCGCAACGTGACCGGGTTCTGGCTGCT
>PMOU01000427.1:10687-13142 GCA_003161205.1 Actinomycetota bacterium
TGCGCTGCATCCTGGACAGCATGGCCGTGGCGATCCGGCACGCCGTGCGCGACGCGGTGCGGATCACCGGCCGGGGGGTCCGCACAGTTCACATCGTCGGCGGCGGCGTCGCCAACCCGCTGTTCTGCCAGCTGGTCGCGGACGCCTGCGGCGTGCCCGCCGTGGCCGGACCGACCGAGGCGGCCTCGTGGGGCAGCGTGCTGGTGCAGGCCCGCGCCCTAGGCATGACCGGAGGTTCGCTGCCGGAGCTGCGGTCGCTGGTCAAGCGCGGCGTCCACCTGGCTAGCTATCAGCCAGAGGGCGAGGAAGCGGCCTGGGCCCGCGCCGACGAGATCGTGCTCGCCAGCCGGGGCGGCTGAATAACGGGGCCGCCAGACTTTAGGTCGCGCCCGAGGTACGCTTCGTCGGTGCCATCCGGTGTCGTGCGGCTGCGGACATGGATGATCGTCGTGACCGTGGTGACGGTTGTGGCCTGTGGCATCGCGGTCTGGACGGTCGCGGGACGCGGCCCCCAGGCCGCGGCCGGGCCGGACGCGGCGATCGCGGCCCGGACCGGTGCGCCCGCCACTGCGTCATCTCGTCCGTCGCCTCCCCGCCCGTCGCCCAGTCCGACGATTGCGGTGACCGGCGCACCCGGCGGGGTCAAGGCCAAGGGGGCGGTGCTGGCCGACGCGGCCACCGGCCAGATGCTATGGGGCCGGGATACCGCTACCGAGCGGCCCATGGCCAGCGTCACCAAGGTGATGACCGCTTTGCTGGTGCTCCAGAGCGGTGACCTCGGCCGCGAGATCCGCATCCCGAAGGCGGCGCAGGCCTACGCCTGGAAGTACGGGGGGGAAGCCGCGGCGCTGCACCCCGGGGACGTGCTCACGGCCGCCGAACTGCTGCCGGCGCTGCTGCTGGCGTCGGGGGCAGACGCCGCGTACACGCTGGCGAACGCCTACGGTCCGGGCCTGCCCGCCTTCGTCGCGCGGATGAACGCGACCGCGGCCCGGATGGGCATGACGCACACCCATTTCACCTCACCGGACGGCCTGCCCTACCCCACCGAGACCTCGACCTACTCCACGCCGGCCGACCTGGTCACGCTCGGCCTGGCGGCGATGCGCTACCCGGCCTTCCGGTCGGTGGTGGACCTGGAGTTCTACCACCTGCCGAAGGGCCGCGGGCATCACCAGTACTGGTGGGACAACACCGATGACCTCATCGGCACCTACCAGGGCGCCGCCGGGATCAAGGACGGGTACACCGACGACGCCGGTCACTGCCTGCTGTTCGAGGCTGTCCGGGACGGCCGGACGCTGATCGGGGTCGTGCTGCACAGCCCGGCCAACGGCCCGGCCGCGGCCGCGCAGGATGCGGAGAAGATGCTGAACTGGGGCTTCCGGCTCCCCGCTACGGGGTAACCGGCTCCCCGGCCAGCCAGGCGGCGCCGCGCTCGTACAGGCGCTCCACCTCCGGACCGGCCAGCCCCGGCATGTCGGGCTTGACCGGGTACCCGGCCTGCTGCTGCAGGTAGGCCAGGTACCGGTAGCCCTCGGGGAAGCGGGCCAGCATCTCTTCGTCCAGGACCAGCGACGCGGCCGGGTCGACCGGGTCGAGGCGGTCTTTCTCGTAGATGGGCTGGCGGAGCACCATGGCCCAGCGGCCGTCCCGCTTTTCCATGAAGTCATAGAACCGGCCTGTGCAGGCCACGTCGCACCGCACGCCGTCGACCTCGCCGCGCTGCATGATCGTCATCCTGGTCTGGGCGATGGCCCGCGTCCCGGCCAGGGCGATGTGACAGCCGCCGGTGAAGTGCAAGATGTTGACGCCCCGGGCCCGGCCTTCCTGGCTGACCTTGATGAAGTCTTCTTTCGGGCCCTGGAACCAGGTCGCCATCATGTAGCCGTCGTCGTGCCAGCAGGCGCGGAACGCCTCCCAGTCTCCGGCGTCCCTGGCGTAGGTCCAGGTCTCGACGACATCCCTGATGGCGAGGCGATCTTCGCGTGCGGCGTCCATAAGGGAACGCTATGGGATGACCGGGGGCAGGCGCCACTGCCCGTTCGGCTTCAAAAATGCTCTTGAATGTAACCATGCCCGAGCCTGAGGAGTTCGACGCCCGCCCGGTGCGGGCGTTCCGCCCGCAGGGCGGCGCGGTGGATGAGTCGGTGTGGCCGGCCAGCGTGCCGGCCCTGGCGCAGTTGCTCCGGGAGGGGCTGGAGCTGCCGGCGGGACTGACCGTGCTGGTGGGCGAGAACGGGTCGGGGAAGTCGACGGTGGTGGAGTGCCTGGCCGAGGCCTACGGGCTGAACCCGCAGGGAGGTTCGGCGCAGGCCAATTTGTTCAGCGTCCGGCCAAGCGAGCCGGGCGCCGGGTCGGAGCTGACGGTGGTGCGGGGCGTCAAGCCGCGCTGGTCCTACTTCCTGCGGGCCGACACCATGAACCAGCTGTACACCTACCTGGAGCAGAACCC
>PMOU01000623.1 GCA_003161205.1 Actinomycetota bacterium
CGGACCCGTCCCCCGTCACCACCGGCTGGATCACCATCTGATCCCGTGCAGGTGACGGGCAGCGCTGGATGACCGCGGGGCGCAGGCGCGCGGGCCGGAGCACCGCGATGTTCCGGCGTCGTTCAGGCGGCGCTGGACCTTAAGGCGGCNNTGGGCGCCGCGTGGTACCACCGGGGGCACCGCCAGGGTCCAGCCGATTTCCTCGAGCAGGCGGTCCGCCTTACGGTGGTTGCAGATGGTGCAGGACGCGACGCAGTTCTCCCAGGCGTGCTGGCCACCGCGGCTTCTGGGGGTCACGTGATCGATGGTGTCCGCGCGGCTGCCGCAGTAGGCGCACTTGTAGTTGTCCCTGCGCATCAGCGCGGCCCTCGTCAGCGGCACGCGGTTGCGGTACGGAATCCGGACGTACCGGCTCAGCCTGATCACCGAGGGCGTCACCAGCGCTACCGACGCCGCGTGCAGGACCGCGCCGGCCGCGTCGTGATGGACAACTTCGGCCTTGCCGCCGAGGACCAGGCACACGGCTCGGCGCAGGCCGACCGTGGTCAGCGGTTCATACGTCACGTTGAGCAGCAAAACTCGCCGCACCGCACCTCCCGCTGCTGGCGCCGACCGTCTATCTGGACTCCATGCTTCTAGTGTGTCCCCTGGTACGCTGATCCGCCACCTCACAAGCGTACAAGCTGAGCAAGAACGTAAAGTGCCTGCATGGGAGAGTTCGGTTATCCGCAGGCACGCAGGCTTGACCTGACCGAGGATCTCCTCGGGCATGAGGTCAGCGATCCTTACCGCTGGCTGGAGGACGCCGGCAGCGCCGAGCGCGACAGCTGGCTAGCCGCGCAGGCGGAGTTGTCCGATGCGCAGCTCCCGGAGCTGCCCGGCCGGGAGAAGCTGGCCGACCAGGTCCGGGAACTGCTCAGCACCGGTTACGTGGGGACTCCGGTCTGGCGGGGCGAACGGCACTTCTTCACCCGGCGCGACCCCGGCGCCGAGCACGGCGTGCTGTGCACCCAGCTGGGTGACGGGCCGGCCGAGATCCTCGTGGACCCGATGGCGATCGACTCCTCCGGGCTGACCACGCTGGACGCCTGGCAACCGGACAAGGAAGGACGGCTGCTCGCCTACCAGCTGTCCGAAGGCGGCGACGA
The DNA here is from genome assembly GCA_003161205.1 of Actinomycetota bacterium. The sequence continues at coordinate 1,149 of PMOU01000623.1, forward strand.
GGAATCCCTGCTGCGGGTGCTGGACGTCGCCACCGGCGCCCTGGTCGACGGGCCCATCGACCGGTGCCGGTACTCCAATGTTGCCTGGCTGCCGGGCGGCAAGGCCTTCTACTACACCCGCAGGCTGCCGCCCTCGGCCGTGCCCGACGGGGAGAGCCAGTACCACCGGCGGGTCTACCTGCACCAGCTCGGCACGTCCGCGGACTCCGACACGCTCATCTTCGGCACCGGCCGGGACAAGACCGACTACTACTCCGTCTCGGTCAGCCGGGACGGGCGGTGGCTGAGCATCTCCGCGTCGCGGGGCACCGCACCACGCAATGACCTGTGGCTGGCTGACCTGTCCGAGTCCGACCCGGCGTCGCCCGGCCTGCGCGTGATACAGGAGGGGCTCGATGCGCAGACCGGGGTGCGGGCGGGCCGGGACGGGCGGCTGTATATCTTCACCGACCTCGGCGCGCCCCGGAGCCGGATCGCGGTGGCCGATCCCGCGGGGGTCGGCGGACCGGAGACCTGGCGGGACCTGATCCGGGAAGATCCCGAGGCGGTGCTGCGCGGATACGCGATCCTGGACGGACCCGAACTGGGCCGGCCGGTGCTGCTGGCCAACTGGACCAGGCACGCGCTCAGCGAGATCACCGTGCACGACCTGGACAGCGGTGCGGTGGTGGGCACGGTCCCGCTGCCCGGGCTCGGCACCGCGGGCGGGATCAGCGAGCGGCCCGAGGGCGGGCACGAGGCGTGGTTCGTCTACACGGACTACACGACGTCTTCGGTGGTGCTGCGGTTCGACGCGCGAGAGGCCACGGTGAGCACCTGGGCCACGGCACCGGGACAGGTTCAGGTGCCGGCCGTGACGGCGCGGCAGGTGACGTACTCCTCGGCGGACGGGACCGCGGTGCGGATGCTGGTGATCAGCGGGCCGGACCCGGCGGATGCGGGCGATCCGGATTCGGGGGGCCGGGTGCCGCGGACCCCGAAACCGGCGATCTTGTACGGGTACGGCGGGTTCGACATCAGCCTGACGCCCGCCTACTCGCCGAACGTGCTGGCCTGGGTGTCAGCAGGCGGCGTGTACGCGATCGCCAACCTGCGCGGCGGCAGCGAGGAAGGCGAGGAATGGCACCGGGCCGGCATGCTCGACCGCAAGCAGAACGTGTTCGACGACTTCCACGCCGCCGCCGAGACGCTGATCCGGGACGGGTGGACCACGCCGGAGCAGCTGGCCATCTCGGGCGGGTCGAACGGCGGACTGCTGGTCGGTGCGGCCCTGACCCAGCGGCCGTCGCTTTACGCGGCGGTGATCTGCTCCGCGCCACTGCTGGACATGGTGCGCTACGAGCGGTTCGGCCTCGGGCAGACCTGGAACGTCGAGTACGGCACCGCGGTCGACGCCGAGCAGCTCGGCTGGCTGCTGTCGTACTCGCCCTACCATCACGTGGTGCCCGGGACGGCGTACCCGGCCGTGCTGTTCACCGTGTTCACCA
>PMOU01000048.1:0-1454 GCA_003161205.1 Actinomycetota bacterium
GCGCCATCGAGCTCCGCCGCGGCCCGTTCGGCCAGGGTGCGCATGTAGTCCGGGTCCTCCAGATTGAGATGCGCCAGGCCACGCGATACGACGGGACTCACAGGGTGACTCCTATTCCGGCAAAGCGTAGCTGGAAACTCCTGGTGCAACTGCGGCAATGCCATTCGCCGTCGGTCGGACCTTGCGGCTCGAGGTCTTCCTCGCCGCAGTAAGGGCAGTAAAACGGGACGGCCCGGGCATTCACGAGAGCTCCTGCTCGCTGGCCCGCGTCGTCCAGGCCGCGAAACTCTCGCCGGGCTGCCTGGCTTCATCGAAGCGGCGCAGGACCCGTTCGACGTAGTCCGGCAGTTCGACGGCGGTGGTCTTGAGCCCGCGCACCTTGCGGCCGAAGCCGGAGCCCTCGCCGTCGCCGCCGCTCAAGGTGCCGCCCAGATGGATCTGGAAGCCCTCGACCTGGGTTCCGTCGGGCCCGGTGACCAGCGACCCCTTCAGGCCGATGTCGGCCGTCTGGATCCGGGCGCAGGAGTTCGGGCAGCCGTTGACGTTGATCGTGACCGGCGTCTGGAAGTCCGGCAGCCGCCGCTCGAGCTCGCTGATCAGGTCGGCGNNGGCAGGCCGGCCGCCTCGAGCTCGGCCACCAGCTCGTCGGTGTGCTCGGCGGGCACGTCCAGGATGACCATCTTCTGCTCGGTGGTGGTGCGCACCCGGCCGCTGCCGTACCTGGCGGCGAGATCGGCGATGACGTCGAGCGCCTCACCCGACAGCCGCCCCACCGTCGGCGCGAAGCCCACGTAGTTACGTCCGTCCCGCTGCGGGTGCACGCCGACGTGGTCGCGCACGCCGCCGCGCGGTGCCTCCGGGGCCGGTCCGTCGGGCAGCGCGTAGCCGAGGTACTCCTTCTCCAGCACCTCGCGGAACCGCTCCGGGCCCCAGTCCGCGACCAGGAACTTGATCCGGGCCCGGTGCCGGAGCCGCCGGTAACCGTAGTCCCGGAACAGCCCGGCCGCGCCCGCCCACACCTCGGCGACCTGGCCCGGCTGGACGAACGTGCCCAGGCGCTTGCCGAACATCGGGTTGGTGGAAAGCCCGCCGCCGACCCACAGGTCGTACCCGGTTTCGCCGTTGTCGTTGACGACGCCGACGAACGCGATGTCGTTGATCTCGTGGATGGCGCACTGCGCGGAGCAGCCGCTGATCGAGGACTTGAACTTGCGCGGCAGGTTGGAGAACGCCGGGTCGCCGATGTAGCGCTCGCCGATCGCGGCGATCTCGGGCGTGGCGTCGATGATCTCGCTGGCGTCCAGGCCGGCCAGCGGGCAGCCCAGCATGACCCGCGGGGTGTCGCCGCATGCCTCGGTGGTGCTCAGGCCCACGGCCTCGAGAGCGTCCCAGATGTCAGGCACGTTCTCGATCTCGATCCAGTGCAGCTGGATGTTCTGCCGGTCGGTGACGTC
>PMOU01000048.1:1472-13629 GCA_003161205.1 Actinomycetota bacterium
GCGGTCTTGCCGCCGTCGATGCCGGGCCGGCGCTGGGTGTACAGCCCGAACCACCGGAAGCGGCCGCGCAGATCGGCCGGGTCGATGGAATCGAAGCCGTTCCTGGAGTAAATGTCGATGATCCGCTGACGGACGTTGAGCCCGTCGTCGTTCTTCTTGTTTTCCTCGTTCTTGTTGAGCGGCTCGCGATAGCCGAGCGCCCATTGGCCTTCGCCACGTTTACGTCGAGTCCCGGTGCTCCCGGTTGCGACTGGCATCTCAGGGGTTCCTTCAGCTTCGAGGACGCGCATGCCACGACAACCTGGGCTCCGCTGACCTCGTACTAGCCATCTCTGGCGGCGTGGCTAGCCACAGGCGGCTAACGACGTGGGCCCAGCGGGACGCACCCGGAATCGCGCGCGCGCCCGGTTTAAAATCCGGGGCGGCGATTAACGGGCGTGTCGACAGATGGCACTGCGGACGCGCAGTAGGTCGACGTGCCGACGCACGACGAGCAGCGGGTCCGTTACAGTCATTGCAACAGCATCACATGTATCGGGCCTGGTTGTCCAGGCGGTGTCCGGCATGTGGACGGAGCGAGGCGTCACGTCCCTAGGCATACCGTCGGCAACATGCGCGTCCTGGCCGCTATTCCCGGCCCGGGCCTCAGCCCTGGCGAACCCAGCTGAGCGACGGCTCGGACTTCGACACCGCCGGCGGTTGATGCTGGCAGTCGCACCAGGTGCCGCCGGGGCACTCCTCATGGTGCCGCTTCCGGCAGGGAACGCAGATCATAGCCTCTATTGTGCGGCTCAACTGGGGGCTAGCGTGCTAATTCGGGACCGAACGGGCCTGGCTGCCCGCCCCCGGACATGGCAAGAGCGGCCGCGTGGCTACACGCGGCCGCTCTGCTCGCAGATCTCATTGTCCGGCCGGGGCCGTTGGGTCCCGGGTGCTACCCGGGTGAGCAGGACCCTCAGGCGGCGTTGGCGCGGCGCATCCGACGACGGCGCTCGGCCGAGCGCNNCATCCTCGTTCAGGCCACCCCAGGTGCCGTACTTTTCTGGCCGCGATACCGCGTAGTTCAGGCATTCAAGCCGCACCGGGCAAGCAGCGCAGACACCCTTGGCCTTGCGCTCCCTGATCTCCCGTTCGGGCTGACGCTCGCCGTCAGGNNAAGAGCAACAGGTCCTCGCCACGGCACGCGGCAGCATCCTGCCAACCCCAGTTAGGGCGGGGAAGCACAGCCGACTGCCGACGTACCTGAGACATGGATCAATCACCTCAACCAAGAGCATCAAATAGTGCGTTACAGTGGAACTACAGGTTTGAGCACGCGAGACCACCCCTGTCCGGAACCACCGTTGCAAGATACAACGCGTCTTGGCGGCGTGATGTTCCCTGACGAAGGTGCATAGATCGCGTAAGCAAGTGGTCACTCTATACCGAACGGCTGGCGCCAACGCGCCGGTTCAGTCATCCTGATAACCATCACGCAAGCTGCTGCATGCCCGTCGATAATGATGCCACTCGCGGCAGCCGTCTTGCAGGCGGGGTGGCTAAATTCCCTACCTGAATTCTGGCCTGCGGCTAGCCTGCTACAGAGGGTCCGTGACGAACTGGACAAAGGTAAGGGAGCCAGGCCACGATGGGCACAATGTCAGCGTCGGACGCAGCGCCACTGCCCCGGCTCGGCGAGGTTTTCTTCGACGTGCGCGGCAGCTCTCGCAGCATGCGATTGAGCTGGTATGCCAATACCGGGGTCTCGGTCTTCAGCATCTGGCAGGGCGGCACCTGCACCGGTACGTTCCGGCTGCCGATGGAGGAGCTGCCGAGGCTGATCGACGCCCTGCAGCGCGGGATGCAGGGCAGTGACCAGCAAGAACCCCGGGGGGCCGTCGGCTACCTGAACCAGCTTCCTGGCGCCCCGACCGACCCGAGGCTGACCGCGCTGCCCGGTGGTTACGCCGGCCGCGACACCGACTTCAACGGCCCGGTGACCGGCGATTTCCGTGCTCTCCGGCCCGAGGATCAGGGTGGCACGGTCGTGTTCCCGGTCTCGCCCCGGGCGCTTCCGCCCGGCCCCGCCGCGCTGCCCGCCCCGCCGCGAAGCGCCCAGGATTATCTCGAGGATTACTCCGCGCAATATCCAGAGCCGCAGCGCCCCGGCCGCCGGCGCCTGGCCGCTGCCGATAGCTACGCGGAAACGAGCCGCTATCAGAGCTCCCCGCCCGCGAACGCCTACGGCGACCAGCCCCAGTACCCCGAGCAGAACCAGTATCCCGAGCAGAACCAGTACCCCGAGCAGGCCCAGTACCTCCAGCAGCCCCAGTACGCCGAGCAGCCCCAGTACGCCGAGCAGGGCCAGTCCTACAGCGGGCCGAGGTACCCGGAGCAGGGCTACGGTGACCAGCCGAGCCGGAAGTATGGCGACGGCGGGTACCCGCCTCAGGATGTTGACGAGCGCGGTTACCAGGCATACGGATACGCCGACCAGGGCTACGGCGAGCAGGGTTACCCCCGGCCCCTGGAGATCGGTCCGGCCGGTGCGGACCAGAACGATCGGGGCTACGCGGACTCGTCATATTCCGCGCCTCAGTACCCCGAGCCCCAGTATTCCGGGTCCCAGTACTCCGGGCAGCAGTACTCCGGGCCTCAGTACCCCGAGCAGCAGTACTCGGGACCTCAGTACCCCGAGCAGCAGTACTCGGGACCTCAGTACCCCGAGCAGCAGTACTCCGCGCCGCAGCACCCCGCGCAGTACCCCGAGCGGCAGCACCCCGAGCCCCAATACTCAGAGCCCCAGTACCCTGATCCTTCGTACTCTGGACGCGCGCAGGCTGCCCAGCAATACCGCGGGTCTCACGCCAGTCAGGGATCCGGCACCGGCGCCTACTCCGGTCAGGCGCAGGACAGCGGGTCTTATCCCGGTCGCGGTTATGAGGACCGCGGATATGCCGAGCAGGGCTATCAGCGTCAGGGCCAGGATTACCAAGGCCAAGGTGCCCGCTCAGAGCAGGGATACGGCGGCTACGAGTACGCCGCCGAGCAAGGCACCCAGAGCCAGCGCTTCCAGGGGAATGAGAGCGGCGGGGGAAGCCAGGCGTTCGCGGGTTCCCAAGGTTCTCAGAGTCCTGGCGGTCACCCGGGGCCGCAGAACAGTGACCAGGTGTACCAGGGCTACCAGGAGCAGGGTTACCAGGAGCAGCCCTACCAAGAGCAGCCCTACCAGGACCAGGGTTACCAAGAGCCCTACCAGGAAACTCGCGGCCCGGCCTATCCGGAGCAGGGATACGACAACGGGTACGTATACGCCGAGCCGGGCTACCCCGGTCAGGGGTACGTCGCACCGGGCGAGCCTGGCCCGTCCTATCAGGAGCCGGCCTACAGCACCTTCGGATACGGCGGCCGGGACCGGGCCGGGTCCGAGAGCACCGGCCACCAGGACCGCGGATATGAAGCCGGCGCCGGCCAGGCGGCCGGGTACCGCGAGCATGCCCCCAGCCGCGGCGGGCGGTCCCAGTATCCGGATCCGGACCCGGAAAGCGCCGCAGGCCAGCAGCCCGGTTCGTCGTTTCCGTATGAAGGAGATCCTCCTTCACGGCGGGAACAGCGGCGGCGTCGCGGGCGTTAGTAGGTAACAGCCGGTGCGGCTGGGTCCCCCGGGCCGCACCTAGGCCGGGCCCAGCGGGCGAGGTTGGGGCTGCTCCGGGCCACCTGGGGTGCCGGAACTGGTGCCCGCGGGTATTGGAGGCGGCTCGGTTGCTGGTTCCGGCGGGATGGGGCCGACCACGGCGTTGAGCACCTGCGAGTTGGGGATGGACATGACGCTGCCGTCCATGTCGAAGCGGACGTACGTGATCCCGATATCTCTCACGATGCCGTCGAGTGTGCCGCCCAGCGCGCCGGCCCGCAGCCGGATCGCGTCGCCCACGTGGAACGGCCGGGCGAACAGCAGCACCAAGCCCGCGAACACGTTGCCCAGCGCCTGCTGCGCCGCGATACCGACGAACACACTGGTGAGTGCCCCGCCCAGGACGAGCTGGCCGATCGGGACGCCGAAGAGCTCCAGCGCGATCACCAGCGTGGCGAACGCGCCGATGATCAAGATGGCGTACCTGACCACCGCCGAATGCGAGGTGGTCACCTTGGGTTCAAGCAGCTCCCTCGACTTCCCGGCCAGGCTGTAGGTCGCGATGGATCCGAAGACGAGAAACAGCACGGCGGTGCCCGTAGCGATGAGGTCATCGGCAGTGTGGCTCGCGTGGAAGATGGACGAGTGTTTGTGCGCTCTGTTCGAGACGACCGCAGCGGCGATCGCGAGCACGAGGGCGATGATCGACTTCCACGGCCGGGTCTTACGTTTGACGAGCTCGACCTGTGCCGACAGATCGATCTGCTTACCGTCGTGCACCCGCTTCTCCTCCCTTCGCGGCTATCTGCCGCTTAACGCTATCCGGGAGCGGACCAGCCGGGGCGAGGACCCGGAAGAACAAAAAAGGGGACCGGGCCGCACTGGCCCGGTCCCCGGTACTGATCCGATCTGGATTAAACCACCGGCTTGATCAGCGGCCTCCCTACGGGGAGCAGAATCCGGCCGGCCATGCCCGCCGCGACGCCCGCCGCTGACGCGTACCACGCGAGCAGCGCGGTGACTAGGCCGAGGTAGCCGCCGAGCTTAACGGTCCCGGTGGGGAGCAGCGCACTGCCGGCGTCGAAGTTACCGATGGCCAGGACGATGAAGGTGACCTCCAGGAGCAGGAAGACGAGGAAAATAGCTAGGTTCACCTGAGTGGTAAGGACCAGCAGGTAGAGGGTGACGATGGCGAACGCGAGCGTGATCCAGCCCAGGTCGTGGTTGAGCGAGGCGACCGTGGCTGCGGCCGTCGTGGGTGCCTTGGCGATAGCCGCTACGGCCGGGTTGGCGACGAGCTCGACCCAGAGAGCCAGGCCGATCCAGAAGGTACCGTAGGTGCCGAATGCGGTGGCGCCGAAGACGTTGCCGCGGCGGTACTCCCACATGCCGGCCAGGAGCTGCCCGAGGCCGCCGTAGGCGAAGGCGAAGCCGAGCCAGGCACTTCCGGTAGCGTGGGTCATCCAGCCCGCGTTCTTGGCCGACAGCAGGAACGTGGTGAGGGCAAAGGCGGCGAGCCCGAGTGGGGCGGGGTCCGCGATAGAAGAAACAGGGGCAGGTACAGTAGCGGGCTGGACTGTGCGGTCTTCGCTGACGCTCAAATCGATCCCTCCTAGTGAGGAACGGCTCGTCCGGCTCCCGGCGTGCCGTCGTGGCAGCCGGGATGGCGGGTGCCCGGCGTTATCTATGTGACTGGCATGAAAGCACTTGACCTACACACCAGAACCTTCCTCCGGTCACATCTGACACAGAACAACCAGATGAAAGATTCGCCAATAGCGTAACGCTGAGATGTGCTACAGAGCGAGACCCAAAGGCTTCTACTTTGGTAACCCTTTGGATGCAGTCTCATTTGCGCCCGCCAGCGCCGTATTTCGGCTCCCGCCCGCCGCGAGGCCAGTGAGCGGAAGAAGCTTAGAGGCGGCACGTGCCCGGGGTCCCGCCCAGCCCTGAGTTAGGATCAAGGGAACAACAGGGAAGGTTCCGCGCCGATGACCGACCGACCGATCCTCGCCTCCGATAACGAGCGGGAAAGCGTCGTAGATGTCCTCCGTGATGCCTACACGGAGGGGCGGCTGACACTCGAGGAGTTCGAAGAGCGCACGGCGGCCGCATACGCCGCGAGAACCTGGGTCCACCTGCGGGAACTGACCAGCGATCTCCCGGTTGAGCCCGTGCTCGGCGCTGGCTTGCCACAGCGGAATCTCGGTCCGGGCGGGGCGCAGCCCGCAGTCGGGTCACGTCAGTCCGGCCGAGGCCGGCCGCTCGGCAGGCTGCTGCCGGTCGTGTTCGCCTGGATCATGATCTCGGCCGCGGCGGGATCGCCGGACACGGCCGCCGCGCTCTCGGTCGTCTTTATATGCTTGCTGGCGTGCCGGGTGGGCTACGGAGGACGTTGATAACTTTAAGTGACGACCGGCCAACGTTAACTCGTCATTCACCGGTAGTTCTTAACTCCTGTCCCAGTAGGCCGCTACGATAAGTAAGCCGCTATGGGCGTAGAGCGCGTCGGCGCACCTGATCATCCGAGGCCTGCGGGGTCAGCATGAGGCTGGAGAAGTTCCCTGAGGCTAGAGGAGTCGGGAGGCGGTCGTTGACTCACGCGACCACCGGTAGCGATCGGGTCGTTCCCGGTCAGCCGCCACCAGCAGGAGAGCGGGATCCGCTGCTCACGCGGCTCGCCCGCCTGATGGTGACGCACTGGCAGTTCGCCCTCGTGGTTCTGGCCGCGGCCCTCATCCGGATCATCGTGGTCGTCGGCTACCCGCCCATCTTGTGGTTCAACGACTCCTACAACTACGTGTACGACGCGGTTCGCCATGTCCCGGATACGATCCGGCCGAACGGCTACCCGTTCTTCCTCGACCTGCTGTTGCCGCTGCACAGTGCTTATCCCGTGGCGCTGCTGCAGGCGGCGATGGGGATCGCCATGGGCGTCGCCATCTACGCACTCCTGCGCCACCGCGGACTGCCCTGGTGGGGAGCGGCACTGCCTACGCTGCCGGTGCTGTTCGACTCCTACGAGCTGCACCTCGAGCACATGGTCACCGCCGACCCCCTGTTCATCTTCCTGGTGACCATCGCCGTGGTGATCCTGTGCTGGAATGACCGGCCCTCGGTCCTGGTGACGGCCATCGCCGGTCTGCTCGTCGGGTATGCGGCCCTGGTCAGGTCGGTCGGTGCGCCGCTGCTCGTGGTGGTCCTGGTGGGCCTGCTGGCCAGGCGGGTGGGCTGGCGGCGGCTGGCCACCGTGCTTGTCGCGGGCATCGTGCCCATCGTGGCGTACATGTTCTGGTTCCACGCCTCGACGGGCCAGTATGCGCTGACAGAATCCTCGGGCACGTTCCTGTACGGCCGGGTCAGTACCTTCGCCAACTGCGCCGACATCAAACCGCCCGCTGACCTGCGGGTCCTGTGTGACCCGACGCCGACGGACCTGCGCCCGGTGGCGGGGGAGTACATCTGGGCGGACAATGAGCTGGGGTCCCATGCGCCCACCACCCCGCTATGGAACCTGACCCGGTCTGACGACACCTCAAAACGGTTCACGAAGTACGTCAACGGCCTGACCGAGCAGTTCGCGAAGGACGCCATCCTGGCTCAGCCGGTTGACTACCTGCGCGTCGTGGCGAATAACACGCTGCACACCTTCGGCTGGAACCGGCAGCCCGACCCGAACGATTACGTTGGCAACGGCCCCGCGTTCCAGTTCGTGTCCGGCGCTGAACTCGACCAGCTGATTCCCTGGTGGACCGGCCCGGACGTGCCCGCCCACCTCGCCGCGTGGGCTAAGCAGTACGGGACCGACACCACGGCACGCCAGGTGTATGCGGCGCGGCAGGAGTTTGGCGGGCCGGGGCTCGGAGATTCCCGGACCGTCGCGCCGTGGGCCCGGATGCTCCAGGTCTACCAGCGTTACATCTACCTGCGGGGCACGCTGCTCGCCATCGTCGTGCTCATCGGCGTCGCGGGCGTGCTAGCCCGCTGGCGTCGCTGGGGCGGCATCGGCCTGCTGCCCTGGCTCGTCGCAGCCCTGCTGATCGTACTGCCGCCGATGACCGCCGGGTTCAGCTACCGGTACGTGATCGCCGCGGTGCCGGTCGCCTGCCTGGCCGCCGGACTGGCCTTCGCGCGTCGGCCGGGGGAGAAATCAGTGGGCGCCCGAGCGGCCGATCTGCGGCGGCACTTTGGCCGCGGCGTCGCTGTCGAGGAGGAATAGGGTCCGCTGCCATCCGCGCGCGCCTCACTGGCCGTTGCCGCCAGCCAGGGCGTGCAGCGTTTCCCCGTAGACCTCGTCCGGCTCGAGCCTGCGTAGTTCCTCGGCGATCAGGTCAGCGGAGTCCCGCCGGTGCAGGGCGACGCGGCGATCCGGCCTGCCGGGCCAGGACAGCGTCGCGTTCCGGCCGTCCGGCCGGGCCAGCCTGATCTTCCCTTGCGGCGTGTCGAAACTGACCTCGGTGACGCCAGGGCCCGCGGACTCGCCGCGCGGCACCGGAATCTGCAGGCGCCTGCTGAGCCAGGCCGCGATCAGATCCGCGGTCGGGTTGGCGGGCTCGGCCAGCACCTCGCCGCTCAGCAGCTGCGGATAGGGCTGGTCCAGGGTGGCGGCAAGCAACGTACGCCAGGGCGTCGAGCGGGTCCAGCTCAGGTCGGTGTCGCCCGGCTGGTAGACCGCGGCCAGGTCCAGCAGCATGTCCCTGGGTGCGTCACTGGCCGCCGCGTCCGTCACCCGGCGCTGGGCGACCGTGCCGAGCCGGTCCGCCCGAGGTGAGGACGGCGCCTCGTCCGGCCACCAGGTGACCACGGGGACGTCGGGAGCGAGCAGCGGCGCGACGACCGAGTCCGCGTGCTGGCTGAGCGGCCCATACATCCGGAGCAAGATGGTCTCACCGGGGCCGGTCTCGCCCACCCGGATCTCGGCGTCGAGCCGGGATTCGGCCTTGGGCTTGCGGGTGATGACGGCCAGCACCCGGCTGGGATGCTCGCGGCCCGCCTCGGCGGCGGCACGGACGGCGTCGTACTGCGCGGCCTCATCGGTGACGATGATCAGCGTCAGCACCATGCCGGAAGCGGGGCCGCCGAGCCGCCGGCGAGCCTGGGTGACGGCTTCGATGATCGAGCCGGTCGTCGTGTCGGTCAGGTCGATAGTCATCGCGGCCTACTCACCTTCGCTACCGCCCCTGAAAACCCGGCTAGCCTCACAACCGCCGCCATGTCCGTCCGTCCCGTGCCATCATCGCGTCGGCCGACGCGGGGCCGGCTGACCCGGCCGGATACTGGTCCGGCTTGGTGTAGGAGGCCCAGAAGTCCTCGACCGGATCCAGGATCCGCCAGCCGAGCTCGACTTCCTGCTGCCGGGGGAACAGCGGCGGGTCGCCGATGAGGACGTCGAGCAGCAGCCGCTCGTAGGCCTCAGGGCTGGATTCGGTGAAAGACTCGCCGTAGGCGAAGTCCATGTTCACGTCCCGGATCTCCATCGCCGTGCCCGGCACCTTGGAGCCGAATCGCACGGTGATGCCCTCGTCCGGCTGGATCCTGATCACCAGCGCATTCTGCCCGAGTTCCTCGGTATCCGTGGCGGCAAACGGCAGGTGCGGCGCCCGCTGGAAGATCAGCGCGATCTCGGTCATGCGGCGCGGCAGCCGCTTGCCCACCCGCAGGTAGAACGGGACCCCGGCCCAGCGCCTGGTATCGACGCCGAGCCGCAGCGCGGCGTAGGTCTCGGTGCGCGAATCCGCCGGGATGCCTTCCTCTTCCAGGTAACCGCGGACCTGCCGCCCGCCCTGCCAGCCGGCTGCGTACTGGCCGCGTGCGGTGCCCGTCGCCAGGTCGGCGGGAAGCCGGACCGCGGACAGCACCTTCACCTTCTCCATCCGCAGCGAGTCCGCATCGAACGCCACCGGCTCTTCCATCGCGGTCAGCGCGAGGAGCTGCAGCAGGTGGTTCTGGATCACGTCCCGTGCGGCGCCGATGCCGTCGTAATACCCGGCCCGGCCGCCGATGCCGATGTCCTCGGCCATGGTGATCTGGACATGGTCCACGTAGCCGCGGTTCCAGATGGGCTCGTACATCTCGTTGGCGAACCGCAGCGCGAGGATGTTCTGCACCGTCTCCTTGCCGAGATAGTGGTCGATGCGGAACACCGCCTCCGGCGGGAAGACCCCGTCCAGCGTCGCGTTCAGGTCCCGCGCGCTGGCCAGGTCATGGCCGAACGGCTTCTCGATCACCACCCGCCGCCAGCCGCCGTCCGCCGAGTCGGACAGGCCGCTGCGCTTCAGCTGCTGCACCACGGTGGGAAACGCACTCGGCGGAATCGACAGGTAGAACGCGTAGTTCCCGCCGGTGCCCCGCTCGGCGTCAAGCTCCCGGACGCACCTGGCCAGCTCGTCGAACGCCGCGTCGTCGTCGAACGACCCGGACACGAACCGGACGCCCTCGCTGAGCTGCTGCCATACCGCGTCCCGGAACGGGGTGCGGGCGTACTCCTTCACCGCCTGGTAGGTGACCTGGGCGAAGTCCTCGTCTGCCCAGTCCCGCCGGGCGAACCCGACGAAGGAGAATCCCGGCGGGAGCAGGCCGCGGTTGGCCAGATCGTAGACGGCCGGCATCAGCTTCTTGCGGGCCAGGTCCCCGGTGACGCCGAACATGACCAGCACGCACGGTCCGGCCACCCGGGGGATACGCCGGTCCCGCGGATCACGCAGCGGGTTGACGGCTCCAGCGGCCATCGCGTCCTGCTCGGCGATGGCGCTGGGATTGGCCGGGATCAGGCCCTCGGGGTCTCCCGGTTCCGCGGTCATCTAGCTTCAGAGCCCCATGTTCGTCTTGATGGTGTCCAGCAGTTCGTTCCACGACGCCTCGAACTTCGCGACGCCCTCGTCCTCGAGGACCTGAACCACGTCGTCGTAGGCGATGCCGAGCTTCTCCAGGTCGGCGAAGACCTTCCGGGAGGCGTCGTAGGTGCCGTGAATCGTGTCGCCGTGCAGCTTGCCGTGGTCGGCGGTGGCCTTGATGGTCGCCTCGGGCATGGTGTTCACCGTGTCGGCGGCGACCAGGTCCACCACGTACATCGTGTCGGGGAACGCCGGGTCCTTGACTGAGGTCGAGGCCCACAGCGGCCGCTGGACGTTCGCCCCGTGGGCGGCCAGCGCCTGCCAGCGCTCGGTGGCGCACTTGGTCTCGAAGAGCTCGTAGGCCAGCCGCGCGTTCGCGATGGCCGCCTTGCCGCGCAGCTTCTTGGCTTCGGGGGTACCCAGCTTGTCCAGCCGGCCGTCGACCTCGGTGTCCACCCGGCTGACGAAGAACGACGCCACCGACCGGATCTTGGAGATGTCGTGCCCGGCGGCTTCGGCCAGCTCCAGGCCCGCCATGTACGCGTCCAGGACCTGGCCGTGCCGCTCGAGGGAGAAGATCAGCGTGACGTTCACGCTGATGCCCTCCGAGATGGCCTGGGTGATCGCGGGGAGGCCTTCGATGGTGGCGGGAATCTTGATGAGCAGGTTCGGCCGGTCCACCAGCCACCACAGCGCCCGCGCTTCGGCGATGGTGGCGGCGGTGTTCTTGGCCAGCCTCGGGTCGACCTCGAGCGACACCCGGCCGTCGAGGCCGCCGGTCGCGTCGTACACCGGGCGCAGCACGTCGCACGCCCACCTGATGTCATAGGTGGTGATGGCGCGGGACGCCTCACCGACGTCCACGCCGCGGGTCTTCAGGTCGGCGACCTGCGGATCGTAGGCGTTGCCGTTCGACAGCGCATGCGCGAAAATCGTCGGGTTGGAGGTCACGCCGACCACGTGCAAGTCGTCGGCTAGCTCCTGCAGGTTGCCGGTCCGGAGCCGGTCGCGGCTGATGTCATCCAGCCACACCGACACCCCGGCCTCGGACAGCTCTCCGAGAACGTCTGATGACACGGTTGCTTTCCTTCCTGCGTGCCGCGGGGCGGGCGAACCCTACAAGCCTCTGAAGCCTCTAGAGGTTCCGGACCCGGGCGAGACTGTCGTTCGCGGCAGCGGCTACCCGTTCCGCGGTAATGCCAAACTCTTCGTAGATCTTCTGGTAGGCGGCCGAAGCGCCGTAGTGGTCTACTCCAATTGAACCGCCCGCGTCTCCCACAAACAACTTCCACGGGGGCGTTATGCCGGCTTCGACCGAGACCCGCGCCGGGATGGTGGGCGGCAGCACCTCGCGCCGGTAGGACTCGTCCTGCTCGGTGAACCACTCCACGCACGGCATGGACACGACCCGGGCCGAGATGTCCTGGCCGGCCAGCAGGTCGCGGGCCTCCAGCGCGATCGCCACCTCGCTGCCGGTCGCGATCAGGATGACATCGGTGCCGGGGGCCAGCACGTACGCGCCCTGGGCCGCCTTGTCGGCCCCTTCGAGTTCCCCGGACCGGTCCAGGATCGGCAGGTTCTGCCGGGTCAGGCACAGCGCGGCGGGCCGGGCCCGCTCCAGGATGGTGCGCCACGCCACGACGGTCTCGTTGGCGTCGCCGGGTCGCACCACTTCCAGGTGCGGGATATTGCGCAGCGACCACAGGTGCTC
>PMOU01000486.1 GCA_003161205.1 Actinomycetota bacterium
GCACGGCGTCTCAGCCGCCCAGGTGGCTCTGGCCTACCTCCTGGCCAAGCCGGCCGTCACCTCCCTGGTCATCGGGGCCCGCACCGACGAGCAGCTGGCCGACAACCTGGCCGCCGCCTCCCTCACCCTCAGCGCCGACGACCGGGCCCAGCTGGATGCGGCCAGCGCCCCGCCGCTGATTTACCCGTACTGGCACCAGGCCAAGACCGCCCGCGACCGCCTCTCACCCGCCGACCTGACCCTCCTGGGCCGGTACCTGGACTAGCTGGCGCCCGGTTCACCCAGCTGGCTAGCGCTGCGGCACATGAGTGAATTCACCAGGCTGCTACCTGCATGCTTGTGTCATGCGTCAGGCTTTTGCCCAAGAGGCGGTCCTGCTGATGGAGCCTCATGCGGACGTGCGGGCTCCCGGGGCGGCGGTCACGGTGGCACTATGCGGGCACTGGGAGCACGAGCCGCCATGCCCGCTGGCACCGCACCATGTCAGCGCGGACGAAGGCGACGGCGAGTTGCGCGTGCGGATCCTGTTCGCGGTCGAGCCGGACAAAGAAGGCGAGGTCCGGCGTCTCATCGAGCAGGCCCTGTCAGGGCAGGTGAAGTTCCCGGACGGCTTCGCCGCTGCATGGCAGCTGCGCGCAACCTGGCCCAGCGAGATCTCGGCCGCAGAGGCAGGCCACGCCGAGAGCCTGATTCGAAGCTGAGCGTTAGGTGTCCCCGTTACCTGATCCCCGGTTCCCTGGCAGTGGCGTCGGCAAATGCGCGCGGATGACAGTAGCGACCGCCATGACATCGACGGGGATCGCGGTAATCACGGTTAACCGGCTGAACGAGACTACTGGCCCGGCCCTCTGAGCGTGCCGTGTACCTTGCTCACATGACGAGGAGCCCTTTCCAGGTCGTATGTGAGATAGAGCCGCCGACCCGGCCTGACCTCATGCATGTGCGCCACCAGATCGGGACTCTNNAGCAAGACCGCGGATGCGTTCCTGATTCCGG
Organism: Actinomycetota bacterium; assembly: GCA_003161205.1. Next base: position 997 of record PMOU01000486.1, read on the forward strand.
ACAATCATCTAGGTCGCGCGACCGTGTCGAGTGTGGCCGTCGCGCACGAGGTCGAGGCGATGGGCGGTCGCAGCATCGCCTGCCTGAACTCGCGGGATCGCAATCTGCTGGGATTCCGCCGCGACCTGCTCACAGCGGCGTCCTACGGCGTGGATCAATTCTTGTTCGTCTACGGCGACAAGCCAAGTTCTGGCGGCCGTACGAGCGAGCTGTCCGTGCGGACGATGATCGAGGAGGTCCGCGCGCTCCCCGAAGACCAGGCCTTCGCCGGGGTGGCAGCGTTCCGGGTAGGGGCCGCTGCGGCCCTGCGCCCCCTGCCTGCCTGGAAGCAGACCGCAGACTTCTTGTTCGCACAGGTCAGCTTCTCTGTGGACGCGCTGATGCGGTGGCGNNGACGCCAACCCGGTCGAGATCCCGGTCTTCGCTGGCGTGATGGTCCTGGCCAGCGAGGCGCACGCCCAGCGGATCGCATCGGTAATCCCCGACATCGACATTCCCGCCGACCTGTGCGAACGGGTGCGGACAGATCGCCTCGCGGGCGTCGAGGCAGCCTGCGATCAGGTCATCCAGCTCCGTGACTCGGGCGCATTCGACGGGGTGCATCTGGTCCCGGTCGGCCGGTACCGGGAGGTAGCCGGCCGGCTGGAGCAGCTGCTCCGCTAGTCCGGCGGGCGGTCGCGGCCGTCNNCGCCGCCAGGCCCGCGCCGCGGCCTCGGGATGATGGAACATGGGTGCCTTCCGGTTGTGAAAGGCGTGCCCGGCGTCCTCCTCGACGTGGATCTCCGCGTTCTGGCTGTCTCCTACGGCCTGTTCCACCCGCGCCACTTGATCACGCGAGATGTACGGGTCTTTCCCGCCGAAGTGGAACAGGATCGGAGCGCTGATCTGCGCCAGCGCCGCCACGTGGCCGGGTACCTCGGAACCGTAGAACGAGACCACGGCATCGACCTGGCCCCGGGCGGCCAGGAAGTAGCCAATCGAACCGCCGAGGCAGAATCCGATGACGCCGAGCCCGCCGGCGACCTCTGGCAGCGCCGCGAGACGCTCCAGCGCGGCCGCGGCGTCGTCCACCCCCTGCTCGGTGTCGAATCGCGACCCCAGCTCCAGCGATTCGGCCACGCCCTTCTCGTCGTGGACAGCCTGGTGTCCCGGCTTGAGCCGCCAGAACAGGTCCGGTGCCGCGACGACGTAACCGAGCGCGGCGAGGTCTCCGGCGACGGCGCGAATGTACTCCCCGACCCCGAAGATCTCCTGGATCAGCAGGATGCCAGGGCCATGCCCGGCCTCGGGGAGCCATACCGTCAGGTCGAACGATCCGTCGGCCGTGCCGACCTTCTCGATGCGTGAGGACACGGTCACTTCCCTGGTCGTGGCGGGTTCGAGCGCGCAACAGATGCTAGCGCGCTTCCCGCCCGCGGTAGCCCCGTCGATAGCATCGGGGGCAGCCAGAGGGAGGCGATGTCGTGAGCACGAAACCTATGACCGCGTTCGTGACCGGGGCGAGCAACGGCTTCGGCGCCGCCATCGTGCGGCGGTTCGCGGCGGAGGGGTCGCGCGTCGTGGCCCTGGCGCGGCGGCAGGACCGGCTCGCGCAGCTAGCGGCGGACCTCGGCGACGGCGTGCTCCCGGTCACCCTCGATGTCCGGGACCGGGCGGCGGTTCAGGCCGCGGTCGCGGGCTTGCCGGCTGAGTTCGCCGAGATCGACGTACTGGTCAACAACGCCGGGCTGGCCAAAGGGCTGAAGCCGGCCCAGGAGGCTGATCTTGATGACTGGGAGGAGATGATCGACACCAACTGCAAGGGCCTGGTGTACTGCACGCGAGCGATCCTGCCGGGCATGGTCGAGCGGGGCCGTGGTCACGTGGTCAACCTCGGCTCGGTGGCGGGTACCTATCCCTATCCCGGCGGCAACGTCTACGGCGCGACCAAGGCCTTCGTCCACCAGTTCAGCCTGAACCTGCGCTCTGACCTGCACGGCACGGGTGTCCGGGCGACCTCGATCGAACCGGGGATGGGCGGGGACACCGAGTTCTCCACGGTGCGGTTCAGTGGCGACCAGGGCAAGGCGGACGCGGTCTACGCGGGCATGCAGCCGCTGGTGCCTGACGACATCGCCGCGGCGGTGTACTGGGCCGTGTCGCAGCCCGAGCACGTCAACATCAACACGATCGAGATGATGCCGGTGGCGCAGAGTTTCGCGCCGTTCCAAGTGCACCGCGGCTGACCAGCCCGGCCGGGAGTTGCACCCGCCGTCAGGCAACCGAGCCTGGCGGCCTGCCCGACCTGCTGCGGGGGCGATCGGCACGCCACTACCCTGTTTGAGACGGAATCGCAGCGGAGTCCGCTCACCCGCGCGGTTAAGTACGTCGCAGCAGAACCGTCGTCGCAGCCGCCGTCGGATCAGCCAGAAGCTCGGAAAGCCCATCATGACGCCTGTTGTCAGGGTGACTCAGACACATCAGGAAGAACTCCCAGTTTTCCTTCAGGTCGACTTGCGAAAGTGCACAAAATGAGGACTGAGGCGCGGCTGGCGTTGCGCAGGGTGGCGGCTGATGCGCGCGTGGCGCCGACGTCCTGGCGCCGGGGCGACGTCGTGGCCGTTGTGCTGCTCATCACGCTGCCGGTCGTCATCTTCGGCGTTCCCACGCTGCTCGGGCACCCTGTTCTTCCCGGTGACGACCTGGCCCAGAACTTTCCGCTGCGCGTTTTGGCCGGGCAGCAGATCCGGGACGGGCATCTGCCGCTGTTTGACCCGTACATCTGGAGCGGCGCGCCGTTGCTCGCGGGCTGGAACGCGGGCGCCGCGTATCCGCTCACCTGGCTGTTCGCCGTCATGCCCGGCGCTGCGGCGTGGACGGTCAACCTGATCGCCACCTGGGTGGTGGCAGGGCTCGGGATGTTCTGCTTCCTGCGGGCTCTCCGGCTGACGAGCCTGGCCAGTTTCCTCGGGGCACTCTCGTTCGTCTTCGCCGGGGCCATGCCGGCGCAGGTCACCCATTTCGGACTGGTAGCCGGCCTGAGCTGGGTGCCGTTGCAGCTGCTGAGCATCCTCCGGCTCTCCCAGGACCGCCCGGTCGCGTCCAGGCTCGGCTGGGCCGCGGTCCTGGCGACCGCCACCGGCCTGGTGATCCTCGCGGGGGAGCCGCGCGCCATCGACGATGCCGGCGCGATCGTCATCATCTACGCGGTCTGGCAGGTCGCCCGCCGGGGGCGCCACGCGGCCCGGGCCGCCGCTTCGGTCATCACCGGCCTGGTCTTGGGCTGCTGTCTCGGCGCGGTCCAGTGGCTGCCTGGCCTGGCGGCGACGAGCACCTCCCAGCGCGGGAACGGCTCGATGGCGCTGTTCAGTTCCGGCTCGCTTCCGGTCAGGTGGCTGCTGCTGACGGTAGTGCCGGACTTCCTCGGGGGCTCCGGCTCGCTGGGCCAGCCCACCTTCTTTACCTCATACAACCTGACGGAGGTGACGAGCTACGTGGGCATCCTCCCGCTCGTCGCCGCGTTCGCCCTCCTCGGCCGCCTCCGGTTGCGTTCCCGGCTCCCGGAATGGATCATCTGGCATCTCATGGCGCTCGTCGGGATCGTGCTCGCGCTCGGGGGCAACACCCCCGTCGGGGATCTGCTGTACCACGTGCCCCTGTTCGGTGATCAGCGGCTGCAGAGCCGCAATGTCCTCGTGCTGGACCTGGCCCTCGCCGTCCTGCTCGGGTACTGGGCCGACCGCCACGTCGGCGAGGAGAAGAGCCAGGGGGTGTCCCGGGTCCGCGCGGGTCATTTCCGCCACGATCCCGCGGCCCGCCGGATGGCCCTGGAAACCATCCTCGGCCTGGTGCCGGCGCTTGCGGCGGTCGTGATCGTCGTGCTGGGCCTCACCTGGGGCGCGGGCATGCTGCGCTGGCTGGGGGTGGGCGTCGGCGAAAGCGCCAGCGTCATCGGCCGCCTGAAGCCATGGCTGATCCCGTATGCGGTGCTGGGCGCCGCGGCCGCCACGCTGGTGATCGTCGAGCGGCGCCTCGGGCCGAGGCTGCGGTCGCGCCTGATCGCTGCCTTCGTCGCCGTCGACGTGGTCGTCTTCACCATCTTGTGCGTCGTCGAGGTCGGGCACGGCATCTCCGGCGGCTCCGTCGGCTCGAACGCGTCCGCCAGCTCACACGCGTCCGCCAGCGCCAGCCCGTCCGCCAGCTCGGCCAGCGCCAGCCCGTCCGCCAGCGCCAGCAGCTCGGCTAGTTCCCACGGGTCCGCGGCCAGCCAGACGGCGACGGCCTCAGCTTCGCCGCGCCCAGTCGCGGCGCTCGGATATTCGGGGCGGTTCGCGATCTACGATCCCGACCTGCTGGATACGGGTGAGTTGTCCGACCTCAACCCGCCCGATGACAACGTCGTCGGCAGCGCGGTGATGCCGTCGATGCAGGGCTACTCCTCGACCGTCGACGGCCGCTACGCCGCGGCGACCGGGTCGCACCAGGCCACGGGCGAAGGGCAGGACACCCTCGCTCCCAGCGCCGTCGCGAACGGGATTCTCGACCAGCTCGACACCACCGTGCTGTTGACCCCGTCCGAATATCTCTTGACCAGGGTTGGCGGGAGCGGACCTGCCGCCGGGCCGACGGGTACTGGCCGGCGCGACATCGCCGCGGATCAGCGTGCCACCTGGTACCTGGGCACCACGCTTGACGTGTCCGAGGTCGAGGTACCGGACGCCGACGCCAGGCAGGACGCCGCCGCGGGGACGCAGCTCGGGCTCACCCTGCCAGACGGTTCGACGCGCTGGTTCCGCGGGCGAGCGCTCACCTCCTCGACCCTGGCGATCACCCTTTCCCACCCGGTAGCGAGTATCGCGGTGCTGGCCCAGGCGCACAGCGTGCCAGGCACGCTCGGCCCGCCCTCCATTTCCGGGGCGGACGGCAGCGTGTTCGTGGCCGACGGCCAGCTCCAGGCGGCTCTGGTGCCGTCGCACTGGACCTTCGCCGGCTTCGATGGCTCGTTCGCGATCTTCGCCAACCACCTGGCCGAGCCGGCGCTCCGCATCGAGGCGCTTCCCGGCCGGTCAGCCTCCGGCGCGTGGATAAAGGGCTACGGCGGCGCGGCCGCCGAGCCAGCGCAAGCCACCGTGTTCTCCCCGGCTGGTGCCCGCGTCGTTCGCTCGGTGGCGGCGATCCCCGGCTGGCGGGCCACCTGGCAGCCCCGGCAGGGCCCGGCGACCGCGCTGACCGTCCAGCGCGACGGTCTCATCCAGGCCGTCGACGTGCCGGCCGGACTCGGCGTCCTCACCTGGAGCTATACACCACCGCTGTTCCGGGCCGGGCTGGTCCTGTCGCTCGCGGCGGCAGCGCTCGTCCTTCTTTTCTTCCTGGCCTTCCTGGCCGNNGCCAGCCCGACCTGGTTCCGCTGGTTCCTGCTGTGCCGCCACAGCGAAGCCGCGTTGGCGAGGATGAAGTCGCGGTATTCAGCGCGCGGAGCCTGCCGGTAGAGCTCGTACAGGTTCCTGACGAAGATGCCCTTGAACTGCGCCATGTCGTCGCGACGGCCCATGGCCCGCTGCTCTTCGGGCTCGGTGAGGATGCCCGGCGGCACCGTCAGGTCCCGCAGCGCCGCCGCCGCGATGGCTTCCGCCTGCCCGAGATAGGCGCCCTCGCCGGTGATCTCGTGCAGGACGACGAGGCCGCCGATGAGCACGCCCTGGTTGTAGGTCCAGGTGGTGCGGCCGTTGTTCGCGCAGTCGGCGGTCAGCCCGTCGTTGACCAGGCCGGCTGGCCCGATCAGCCCGCTGGCCCTGAACCACTGCCACTCGCGCAGCGCCCAGTCAAGGTAACCGTGCCCGGCACCGGCCGTGCGCTGATGCAGGCGACCCGCGATGAGCAGGAACAGCTCGTTCGGTATCGCGTTCTTGTATTTCTTCTTGCGCGTCCACCACAGGCCGCCGCCGCACACGTCGTCCCAGCCGGCGGCCATACCCGCGAACAGCGTGCGCGCCAGGTCCAGGTACGTCATCTCGCCGGTCAGGTCGAACGCCGCGATCCACGCCAGCGCCCACCAGCCGTCGTCGTCGTAGTACTCGTTGGTGAAGCCGGGGTTGACCCGGTGGGCCCGGCGGTGCGTCGTCTCGATGACGTACAGGTACCGGCGCTCGCCGGTTCGCTGGCTGTGCTGGATCACCGCGGTCAGCGCGTTCGCGGAGTTCCACCAGCCCGCGGTCTTCCACAGCCCGGTCCTCGGCTTGTACCAGCGCTGCAGCGCGGCGACGGCCTGCTCGGCCCAGACCCGGTATTCCGGCTCCGGTGCCATGGCTACGGCGGCGGGGCGCCGGGGTGGTTGTCCGGATGCCCGGCGCTGAAGTGCAGCAAGGCGGGCACGAGGCTCGCGAGCGTGAGCCAGCGGGTCAGCGAGTTGCGCGGCAGCAGGGCGAGCGTGACCCACGCCAGCGCGGTATACCAGGGCAGCGACCACGGGGCCACCAGCACCCAAGCGAAGGTCAGCGCGCAGGTAGCCGCGAGCACGGCGGGCACGTCGGGGGACAGCCGGTTGTACAGGTACCAGGCCAGCGCGAGCAGCAGCGGCGGCCACAGCACGCCGATCAGCGTCGTTACCGCCGACGGGTGCGCCGGGTCCAGATGGTCGCCGACGTACCGGAACAACTGCCAGAACGACGGGGTGATCACCCGCGCCGATGCCGTCGGGAGCGGCTTGAGCGCACTCGCGCCGTAGCTGAAGAAGTACAGTCCGAAGCTGATCACCGCCGCCACGGCGGCGGTCCGGACCAGGCGCCCCCAGGCGCGTTCGCGGATCAGCGGCACGGCGATGCCCAGGGCGACGAACCCCGCGTTGACCTTGATCGCGCCGGCCACGCCGATCAGCGCGCCGACCGCGATGTCATGCCAGACGGTCACGCCGCGGCGCGAGATCAGGATGGCCGCGATCCCGGCCAGCGCGAGAAACGCGTCGAGCTGCGCGCCCATGACCAGCAGGTAGATCAGCAGCGGGTTGGCGGCCCAGATCAGGCCGGCCCGCACCGGGTCGGCCGCCGAGCGCAGCAGCAGGTACCCGGCGGCGATGAACGCGATGCCGGTCATGATCATCAGCGCCCAGATGGCCAGCCACGGCCTGCTGCCGCCGACGAGCGCCGCGGCCAGGTGCACCCAGGTGGCGACCGGGCCGTACACCGAAGGAGCCGACCGCCACCGCGGGTCGACCAGCGCGGTATACGGATTGCTGCCGCCCCCGGGCAGGTCGATCGGCAGGTACACGTACGGGTTGTGCCCGAGCGCGGCGATGCGCCCGTAGGCGGCGTAGCTAGCCGGGTCCGAGGTGCCGACCGGCGTAATGTTCACGACCACGGCGACCACCGCCGCCCCGGACCAGAAGACCCGCCGCGGGTTGGGGTGCCACCCGCGGCTGTTCGCCCACAGCATCCCGGCCAGGCCCAGGGCGCAGAACGTGATGCCGGGATACATGATGAAGTTGGTGACGTCGGGATAAAGCGCCGGCGCGCCCAGCCGGTGCGCTAGCGCGGTGAGCGGCAGCAGCACCGGCAGCGTTGCCGCGCTGGCGTTGGGCGCGGTCGCGCACAGCCCGGTGAACACCACCAGCCCGAGCCCGAGAGCGGACAGCGACACGGCCGGCAGCGGACGGGCCAGCGGACTGGACTTGAGGGCCCGGATGAGCATGCCCATCATGGCCTCGACCCGGCCGCCGGGTATGGGCGGCTCGGCCAGTTTCGCGGGCCCTGGTGCGATGGAATCGTGCGCCGTGGTGACCTCCTGCCCCGTGGCGGCCGTACTCCGGATCACCACGTCACCCCGCGCGAGAGTACCCTAGCCTGGATCGGACGCCTGAACCCCGCAGATCAATGACCCGAATCCCAGGCCGGCCACGGCAGGGCCGCGACTACTAACGGGCGCAACAACTGTAACATATCCGGCGGACCGGCTACCCGTATCCGCGCAATGTATCAGGCCCATCCGCGCGGGCGCTGCGGGACTTGCCAGATGCCCTGCGAGCCCGCCGTCGTCACTGTTGCCAGCCTGTGGTTCAGCCTCACCTTGCCTACGCCCCGTCGTGAAGGAGGGTAACGTGATTACCCATCGCGGCACCGAGACCCGCGGGCCTGGTCACGTCGAGTTGACGGTAACCGGCATACCTGGGCATTGGGATGCGGTTAGGTGAAGACCATGTCGCCATTGCCAGGACCCCGCGCCGCCACGCCGGCGCTCGCCCGGTCCCGACGCGTCGTCCGCGACTCCGCCGGACGCTGCCGGGACGGTCTGTCCCGGCACTGGCTGTTCCTGGTCATCGCGGGCTGCGGCACGGCACTGCGCGCCGTGGTGCAGCTGGCCTACCAGCCGGCGTTGATATTCCCGGACAGCGAGCGGTACCTGCAGTACGCGCGGTTCTTCGTCAACGGGCAGTGGACTCCGGACTGGCTGCGCACCAGCGGCTACTCGATCCTGCTGATCCCGGCGGTACTGGCGCACAACCTGGCGGTGGTCGCTGTCGTCCAGCACCTGATGGGGCTGGCCACGGCGGTGCTGATCTACGCGACCGGAGTCCACTTCGGTGCCCGGCGCTGGCTGGCCGCGCTGGCGACCATCCCCGTCCTGTTCGACCCCCTCCAGCTCGACATCGAGCAGTACGTCCTCACCGACGTGAGCGCGACCTTCGTGCTGGTCGTGGCGCTGGTCGTCCTGGTATGGAAACGCGACGCGATCGGCAAAGGGGCGCTCGTCGGAACCGGGCTGCTCATCGCCGTCGCCACGCTCATCAGGGAATCAGACGCGCTGGTCATGATCCCCGTGCTGATCTATCTGGTGGCCACCTTCCGGCCCAGCCGGCGCCTCGCCGCCCGGGCGGTGCTGCTGCTGTTCGTCGGCTTCGCGCCCCTGGTGCTGGCCTACCTCGGCTGGTTCCAGGCGTCGTACAACACGTTCAACTTTGTCACCTACAACGCCCAGTTCATGTACGGGCGGATTGCGCAGTTCGCCGAGTGCTCGGGCATGTCACTGCCGTCCTACGAGCAGCACCTGTGCATACAGCAGCCGCCGGCGCAGCGCGACCCGAACTTTTACATGTGGAACAAACAGTCGCCGCAGGTGACCCTCCTGCCGACGGCCAGGCTGAGCCGGGGTCAGATCATCGACAACTTCGACTGGCGGATCATCGAGCACCAGCCGCTGACTTTCGTCAAGGTGGTGGCCGGCGACGTCATCTATAGCTTTTCCCCGGTACGCGGGGACGGCCCGGAGCACTACCCGATCGCGTACCACCAGTTCCGCACGTACTTCCCGGGCGACAGCGACGAGCTGGCGACGATCCCGGCCTACACCGGCCGCCATCCGCACGCCGTGCGCTCGCTGGCCGACTTCCTGGCCGGTTACGGCCGGGACTTCTACACCCCTGGCCCGCTGCTCCTCGCGGGTCTCGCGCTGGGGGCCGTGGGTATGGCCGGGATCGGCCGGACCCGGCGCAGCGGGCTGCGCGGCCCTTGCATGCTTTTCACGATCGGCACTATCGCCGTGGTCGAGCCCCCGTTTCTCATCACCACCTTCGACTGGCGATACGAGCTGCCGCAACTCTCCCTGATCCCGATCGCGGCCGTGCTCGCCCTGACGGCCTTGGCCGGCTGGGCCAGGACCCCCCCGGGCAGGCCAGCCGGGGCTGTCGAGGCCGGGGCTGTCGAGGCCGGGCCGGACGAGGATCCGCAGCGGCTGGACCAAGCCGCGGATCTCCAGAGCTCAATCCCGGGCCGAAGCGCCGGCGAGCCAGGAACCGCGGTGCACGGCCACCCGCGTGGCGACGACCCCGTCGACGTCAGCGGGTAAGCCCCGTCGACATCAGCGGGTAAGCCCGCCGATGTCAGCGGGTAAGCCCCGTCGCGTTACCTAGCCAAGCTCGACGGTGCCGCTGATGCAGGTGATCGTGCTGCCGCCGACCCAGACCTGGCCGTCATCGTCGCGGGAGATGTGCACCCGGCCCCGCCGGCCGAGCGCGGTGCCCTGGCTGGCCACGTAGGGGGCGGTGACCCGCCCGGTGGCCAGCAGCCACTGCGCGAGCGAGGCGTTCAGGCTGCCCGTGACCGGGTCCTCACCGGGCGCCCCGATCTGCGGGGTGAACGCGCGGACCTCGAGCGCCTCCGGCGAGCCGTCCGGGTAGGGCCCGGCCACGCCGATATCCATGTCGACGGTGCCCGGCCGGAGCGCGAGCACCGCGTCCGCGCTGGCCAGCAGGACAGCCACCCAGCCGGGGCCGTTGTCGGCCCAGGCGATCTCCGCGATGTCGGCCCGGCTGATGTTCAGGGCCCGCGCCACATGGTCGGTGACCGGGTCCTCGACCGGCCCGCTGCGCAGCAGCGGCGGGGCCGCGAACGCCAGGCCCGCCGCTGTCTGCTTCACCGTGACCAGCCCGGCACCGCATTCCTGCACCGCCTGGCCGGCCCGGGCCGGGCGGCCGCCAGCTTCCAGCCAGGCGTGGCAGGTACCCAGGGTGGGATGCCCGGCGAACGGCAGCTCCCGGGCGGGCGTGAAGATCCGGACCCGGTAGTCCGCCCCGGGTGCCCGCGGGGCCAGCACGAACGTCGTCTCCGACAGGTTCATCCAGGCCGCGAACAGCTGCATCCGCTCTTCGTCCAGGCCGTCGGCGTCCAGGACGACCGCGACCGGATTCCCGAAGTACGGGGTCGGGGTGAAGACATCCACCTGCCGGAACTGATGTGTCACGGGCCCGAGTGTACGGGGCTTCCGCCGGGCGGCAGAAGCGGTTTTCCGGCCGCTGGGGCCGTCTGGCCGTCAGCAACGGGAGACTGCTCAGGGCGATCCCCGCCATGATGGCCGCGCCGCCCGCGGCCTGGGTGGGACCGAACGGGTTCGCGAAGACGACCACGCCCGCGATGGCACCGACGAGCGGCTCGAGGTTGAGGAACGCCCCGGCCACCTCGGCGGATACCCGGCTCTGCCCGAAGGCGAACAGGGTGAAGGGGAGCAGCGTCCCGGCGGCCGCCAGCGCGCCGACCGCCAGGACCGGGCCGGGGCCAGCCGGAACGCGCGGCGCCCCCTCCGTGATCACGGTGAACACCAGCGCGGCCACAGCGGCGGCCAGGAACTGCACGGCGGTGACCGCGACCGGGTCGCGGCCGGTCAGCAGCCGCGCCTGCGCGACAGTGACCGTGGCCGAGATGAGCAGCGAGATCAGCACCAGACCGTCGCCGCCGAGCGTGGCGCCGCCTCCGCCGGCGCCGGCGATCAGGCCGACACCGGCCAGCGACACCACGAACCCGGCCCAGGCCACCGGCCGGGCCACGGTGCGGTGCCACACCGCGGCGATGACCGCGACCAGCATCGGTACGGCTCCGATCAGCAGCGCCGCGTGGGTCACGCTGGTGCGGGTGATGCCGGCGTTCTGCACGATGACGGAGCCACCGTAGCCGAGCGCGCCCGAGGCCAGGATCTTGGGAGTGAACGCGGCGCGCAGCCCGGGCCGGGTTTTCGCGGCCACGGCCAGCAGGACCGCGGCGGCGAGGCCAAAGCGCGCGGTCGTGAGCCAGCCCGGTGGCAGCCACTGCAGGGCCAGTTTGGACAGCGGCACGGTGGTCCCCCACAGCAGCCCGGCCGCGACGAGGGCGGCTACAGCGTAACGACGGCTGATGTTCATACCGTCATACTCACCGAACGGAACACAGGATTCGCTAAGAGACAGCTAAGACAAGATAATATTCGGTACTATGGCCGTTGAACTTGATGATGTTGACATAGTGCTGCTCACTGCGCTGCAGGAAGACGCGGATCGGACCAACGTCGAGCTGGCTCGCCTGGCCGGGCTCTCACCTGCGGCGACCCTGAACCGGGTGCGGCGGCTGAAGGAGTCGGGCGTCATCCGTGTCATCCGCGCCGAGCTCGACCCGGCCGCGGCCGGCTTCCCGCTGCAGGTGTACGTGACGGCCACGCTGGCCCGGCACGATCCGCGTTCCAGCCGCGTGTTCGACGACCTCATCCGGGACCTGCCGCAGGTCATCGCCGCGGACAACGTCGCGGGCGAGA
>PMOU01000641.1 GCA_003161205.1 Actinomycetota bacterium
GATCGGGCTGGACCAGCACGCTGCGCACGTCATCGCGCGGCGCCGCGCGGCGCTGGTCCAGCTCGGCCGAGATCCGGTGCTGATAGTCGATCATGTCGCGTTCGGTCTGCAGCCAGCGCTCCGGCTCCAGCTGGGCGCCGAGGGAGGCGGTCGCGGCGTCCGACCAGCGCCCGATGTCCTCGCGCCAGGAATCGGGCAGGCCCAGGATGCGGGAGATGGCGTAGACCGGCACCGGCCAGGCCAGCGCCCGGACGATATCGACCGTGCCCGGCGCGGGCAGCTCGGCCACCAGGTCGTGGCTGGCTTTGGTGATGATCGGGTCCATCCAGGCCAGCGCACGCGGGATGAACGCCCGCTGGACGAGCTTGCGGTACCGCGTGTGCCGAGGCGGATCGCTCAGCCCCAGCGCCGACTGGTACGCGAACCCCTCGGCCCGGATGGCCTCGATCTGCGCCGCGATCTGCGGTGGCGGCTCGGTGCGCCGCGCCGAGCTCACCGAGTTCGCGTACGTCGCCGCATCATGCAGCACCTCGCGGATCAGGGCGTGGGTGGTGACCAGGTAAAACCCTTGGTCCGGCAGATGGTGGACCGGCGCGGTTGCCCGCAGCGCGGCGTAGGTCGCGAACGGGCTCTGCTGAAACTCATCCGTGTACGGGTCGATCTGCACCGGGCGCACCGGGTCAGCCTTCCAGCACGGTGACCTTGCCGGAGGAACCGTCCACCTCGAGCAGCGTGCCGTCCGGGATGCGCTTGGTGGCCTCGCCCACCCCCGCCGCGCACGGGATGCCGAGTTCCCGGCTGACGATCATGGCGTGGCTGCCCATGGCACCGACGTCGACCACTACGCCGGCCGCGACCATGAACAGCGGGGTCCACGACGGGTCGGTCTGCGGCGCGATCAGGATCTCACCCGGCTCGAACGCGGCGATCTGGGAGGTGTCGATCACCACGCGGGAGCGGCCGCGGGCCACGCCTGCCGAAGCCGGCGCGCCCGTCAGCACGTCGCCGGGCTTGACCGTCGTCACCTGATGCCCGCCCTTGCGCGGGAGGTCAGCCACTGGCGTCATCGGCTCCCCGGCGACGACGAAGGTCGGCGGTTCGATCTCGAACAGCTGCCGCCACTGCCGCTCGCGCTCGCGCAGCGTATCCGCGATGTCGGCGGCGTGCGTGGCCAGCAGGTCGAGCTCCGGTTCCAGGGCCATGAAGACCTGCTGCGGATGGTCGAGCTCGCCCCGCGCGGTCAGCCGCCGCCCGAGCTCGAACAGCGGCGCCCGCACCTCGTGCATGACCTTGACCGCGCTGGTCTTGCCCCGCTCCCGCCAGGCGCCGAAGCGCCGGGCCGACGCGATGGCCAGGTGCAGCGACTGCACCGCCGCCTCGTTCGGCCCGAGGATCTTCAGCGCCTCGGCCATCGCCGCCGCCGCGTCGTCGGCGCCCTCCTCCCGCCGCAGCCCGGGGGAGGCGGCGTCGTCCAGGTGGCGGAGCCGGCCGATCAGGGCCAGCGGCAGTTCCGGCATGGTCTCCCAGGTGTGCACGCCGATGTCCCATTCACTCGGCCCGCGGTAGCCGAACTCGCGCACGAACGCCCCGAACCGGAGGGCGAAGTCCGGGTGGTCGGTCCGCAGCCGGTCCAGCAGTCCTTCGTCGCCCTGGTCGAAGGCGGCGGTCAGCCGGGCATCCGCGCGCACCGCGCGGGACAGGTCCCACAGCGCGAAGGACGGCAGCGCAGAGTCGACGTCGCCCGCGTGGCCGATCAGCCGGACGGTCAGGGTCGGATCCGCGGCGCCGACCAGCGAGCTGATCACACCGGGGCCCATCGCCGCCTGGTTGCTCGCGATCACGTAGCCGCGGCCCCACATGATCCGCTGCAGCGGCGCCGCCTGGCGGGCCAGCGTAATCAGCACCTCGTTCGAGGCCGTGTGCAGATCCGGCCGTTCGGCCCGTACCCGGTCGGCCAGCTCCCGCTCCTCCTCGAGCTCGGGGAACGTGGTGGTGGTCAGCGTCCAGCCCACCCGCTCGGCCACGTTGGCGGCCAGTTCCTCGTTCATGTCGGTCGGGCTCGGCTGGTGCGGCGGCGGGTTGGGGTGCGCGAAGAACGCCGCATCGATGGCGTCCGCGCCGATGCCGGCCCGGATCCCGGTGATCCGCACGTACGTCTGGTCGACATACAGGTAGCCGTAGAAGAAGCCCGCGACCGGAGGGTAAGGATCGGGTGACATCTCCTCGGGCGTGAAATACCGCAGCCGCACGTTCCCGACCGCCCAGGCGGGCAGGACCTCGGGAATCCATACCAGGCTCGCGGCCAGCGGGGTGATCGGATCCGCCATCACGTCGTTGGCGTTGAGCCGGGTGTACACGGGATATCTCGTGCTCGGGATGGTGTCGATGATCCAGTTGGGGTCGGTCACGGTACCTCCGCGCGGCGCGGTAGTCGGGCTGGTCTTCACTAAGCCTGGTCAGTTCGCGCTTATCGCGCAATACTGCGGTTACTTTAGCGATTCCCTAGTAACAAAGGAACAGTCATGGCTGAGGAGTTCATCATCGCGGGCTGGATGGATTACGGGCCGCACCGTGACGAGGTGCTGCGCCACTTCACCGTGTGCGCCGCGGCCAGCCGCGACGAGCCCGGCTGCCTGGACTACGCGGTCTGCGCCGACCCGGCGCACCAGGGCCGGGTGGTGGTCTTCGAGCGGTGGGCCGGCCAGGACGATCTGGTCGAGCACTTCAAGCAGCCGCACATCGTCGCGTTCCGCGAGGCGATCGCGCCCTACCCGCGTTCCGCGCGCAGCATGTACCGGTACTTCGTGGCCCGCGCCGAAGAATTCCAGTCCTCCTCCGTAGCCGCCGGCTGAGGGTTTCTTGACGCAGAGACCAGTTTCTTCGACTATTACGAACAGCCGGAATGTACATGTGCGAAGGAGCACCCGTGACCGCTGCGATTCGCGCCCGGGCCGAGGCCGACCCCGAGGGCATAGCGCTGGCCGACGATTCCCGCTCGCGGACCTGGGCCGAGGTAGCCGACGACCTGGACCGGGCGGCCGGCGCGCTGCTCGCCGTCGCGCCGGAGAGCTCGCAGCGGGTGTCGGTGATCGGCGAGAACGCCATCCCGACCCTGGAGGCGCACGCCGCGGCGCTCACCGTGGGCGTCGGCACGGTGGCCACCTCCCGTCAGCTGCGCGCCGGCGAGCTCGCCGACCAGTATGCGGACGCCGGAGTGGTCTGCGCGATCGCCGGGCCCGGCAGCCTGCCCGCGGTCCGGGAGGCCGCCGCCGACGCCGGACTCCGCACGATCGTCACCTACGGCACTGGCACACCGGACAGCACTGGCACACCGGACGGCGTCCTGACGTGGGCCGACTGGCTGCGGTCCGCGCCACCGGTGGCACCGGCCGCCGGACAGCGGCCGCCGCGCCCGCTGCTGGTCTACACCTCGGGGACCACGGGCCGGGCCCGCGGGGCCGAGGTGCGCTGGACCGTGACCCTGCCGCGCACCGCGGCCGAGTACGTCGCGGCCATCACGGCGGAGTCGGCCTTCCCGCCCGGTCCGCACCTGGTGGTGGGGCCGATGCAGCACAATGCCCCGCTCACCTCGGTACGGCACCTGCTGGCCGGCCAGCCGGTGATCATCTTGGGCCGGTTCGACGCCGAGGCGATCCTGCGCCTGATCTCCGCGCACGGCGTCACGTCCACGGTCATGGTGCCCACCCACTTCCAGCGGCTGCTCGCGCTGCCCGCAGAGGTGCGCGACCGGTACGACGTCTCGAGCCTGCGGCTGGTCAGCCAGACCGGCTCGGCCTGCCCGGCCGGCACCAAGCTCGCCATGATCGACTGGTTCGGGCCGATCCTGGTGGAGTCCTATGGCGGCAGCGAGAGCGGCACGCTGTGCCGGATCGACTCCACCGAGTGGCTGGCGCACCGGGGGTCGGTGGGACGCCCCCGCCCGCCGTACGAGGTCGTGGTCCTGGACCCGGACGGCCAGGAACAGCCGGCTGGCCAGGTCGGCGTGCTCGGCTTCCGGGCCCCGGAGGGTCGCGGGCCGCAGTATCACGCCGATCCGGAGAAGACCAAGAAGGCCTACATCGTCCCCGGGGTGTTCACCCTGGGCGACGTCGGCTACACCGATGAGGACGGCTACGTCTACATCACCGACCGGATCGCGGACATGGTGGTGTCCGGCGGGGTGAACCTCTACCCGGCCGAGAGCGAGAAGGTGCTCATCACCCACCCGGAGGTGGCCGAGGTCGCGGTGATCGGCGTGCCGCACCCCGACCTCGGGGAGAGCCTGCTCGCCCTGGTCGTGCCGGCCGGCGATCCGCCGGACGCGGCCGGACTGGAGGCCTGGTGCCGGGACCGCCTCGCGCCCTACAAGGTGCCCCGCACGTACGAGTTCCGGACCGAGCTGACCTACAACGCGATGGGCAAGCCGGACAAGAAGGCGATGCGCGCTCCGTACTGGAGCAGCGAACGCACCATCGCCGGCTGACACCGGCACGAGCAACGCACCGGCCACGAGCGACGGAGACGACATGACGGGCACCGAAGCGGTCTGGGCGGTCTTCGTTCCCTACGGCCAGGGCCGCGGCCGCGGGCTGGACGAGATGGAGCTGGGGGCGCACGGGGTGGAGCTGGATCGGCTGGTCGCCCTGGGGCTGCCCGTCGTGCCCGGCCTGACCGTGCCGATCTCGCATGCGGCCTCGCTGGTCCGCCCGGACGTGGCTCGCGCCGCGCTCAGCCTGCTGCAGCAGCTGGCCGGCCGGGAGCTTGGCGACCCGGCCCACCCGATGCTGATCAGGCTGCTCGCCAGCACCTCGGTCGGCGGCGCCGGAGTGCCCGCTGACCTGCCCGGCCTGGGCATCACTGCCGCGTCCGCGCCGGCCCTGGACCAGATCGTCGGCTCCGGCGAAGCGATCTACGACGTCTTCGCCTCGGTCATCCGCTATGTCGGCGAGCACGGAGCGGGGCTGCCCGGCGACGATTTCGCCGACGCCGAGTACGACGCGGCCAGCGCGTCGGACCGGGTCCGCCGGTTCCTGGCGCTGAGCGCCGAGGCCGGCTTCCCGTTCCCCGAGGACCCGGCTGAGCAGCTGGCCCGCGCGGCCGAGGCCACGCTGAGCCGGTGGGCCTCCCCGCGGGCCCGCCGCCAGCGACGCAGCCAGGGCCTGCCCGGCGACCTGGCTCCCGCGCTGCACGTCCAGGCCATCCGGGTCGGTCCCCCGGAGCGGTGCGGCCACGGGGTGGCCGAGAGCCGGGACCCGGCCACCGGGCGCTTCGCGCCCACCGGCACGTTCCGCCGCGCCGTGCGCCGGGCGGCCGTCGATGACCGTCCCGGCGAGCCGCTGGACCGCCTGCCCGGCGGCCAGGATCTGCTGGTGTCCGCCCTGCGCACCCTCGAACTGCACATGCGGGGTGCGGCCCAGGTCGAGTTCGAGGTCCGGGACTCCGAGCTCGCGCTGCTCGCCGCGCGGCGGGTCGAGCGGCCCGCCCCGCGGACGGCGATCCGGCTCGCTGTCGACCTGGTCCAGGCGGGGGTTATCGACGACGCGACGGCAGTCGGCTCGATCAGCGCGGCCGACATCGAGACGCTCCTGCATCCTCAGCTCCAGCTCACCGGGACCGAGACCGAGTTCGCCCGCGGCCTGCCCGCCGCGGCCGGCGCGGCGGCCGGGCGTATCGCGCTGAGCAGCGAGCGGGCCGTCGAGTGGAGCGAGCAGGGTGACCCGGTGGTCCTGGTCGCCGAGGAGACCACGCCGGGGGACCTGCCCGGCCTGCTGGCCGCCAAGGCGGTTATCACCATGCGCGGCGGGCTGGCCGCGCATGCGGCCGTGGTGGCCCGGGGCCTGGGGCGGCCCGCGATCTGCGGCGCCACCACGCTGCGGATCGACCGGGCGGGCCGGACCGTGACCAGCGCGGGCCGGTCGCTGGCCGAAGGCGAGCTCATCTCCGTCGACGGCAGTAGCGGGAGCGTGTACACCGGCGCCGTGCATGTCGTACCGCCGCGACCCGGCGCCGATCTCGAGGCGCTGCTGCGCCGGGCCGACCACCTGCGGCGGCTCGCGGTCCGGGCCAACGCGGACAACGGCCGGGACGCGGCGCAGGCCATCCAGTACGGCGCGGAGGGCGTGGGCCTGTGCCGCACCGAGCACCAGTTCCTGGGCGACCGGCTGCCGCTGGTCCGGCGTTACCTGCTCGCCGCGGACCCCGACGAGGAGGCCACCGCCCTCGTCGAGCTGGCGGCTGCGCAGAAGGAAGACTTTCTCGACCTGCTGACCGCGACCGGCGACCTGCCGGTGACCGTGCGGCTGCTGGACGCCCCGCTGCACGAGTTCCTGGGTGAGTCGGCGCACGAGGTGAACCCGATGCTGGGGCTGCGCGGCGTCCGGCTGGCGGTGATGCGGACCGAGCTGTACCCGGCGCAGGCGCGGGCGCTGTTCAGCGCGTGGGTGGACCTGGCCGCCGCAGGCGTCACCCCGCAGCTCGAGGTCATGGTGCCGCTGGTGGCCGTGGCCGGCGAGCTGGCCTCGGCCGTGGCCAGCATCCACCGCGCTGCCGCCGAAGTCGAGGCGAGCACCGGCGTGCGCGTGCCCTACCTGGTCGGCACGATGGTGGAAACGCCGCGGGCCGCGCTGATCGCCGGCCAGCT
>PMOU01000526.1 GCA_003161205.1 Actinomycetota bacterium
ACCGTGACCATGCCGGACGTCGCCCGGCTGGCGCTCGTCTCCGAGGCCACGGCCTATCGCTACTTCCCTGACCTGGCCTCACTGGTCAACGAGGCCTTCGCCAGCATGTGGCCGAGTCCGGCCGATGCCCTCAGCCCGGTCGCGGACTCCGGTGATCCCGTCGAACGGGTCGCCTTCGCGTGTGAGTTCCTGCTGCGCGGCGTGCTGGAGTCGCAGACGGCCGTCCGGTCCATGATCGCGGCCACCATCACCCGCCCCGAACTGGCGGGCACCCGCCCGGGCGTCCGGTTCGGGCTGATCGATGAGGCCCTGGCTCCGCTGAACGACACCATGGATCCCGCGCGGCTCACCCAGCTCAAGTGCGACCTCGCCGCGGTGGTCAGCGCGGAGGCCTTCTTCTCCCTGACCGACCTGGCCCGGCTCGCCCCCGGCGACGCGATCGCCAGCCTCGTCCGGACCGCGACGACCGTCACGCGGGCGGCCGTACCCGGGACAAGTGCCACTATTCGTTCGGAAAATAAGAAATTAAATAATCCGGAACGGGCCTGGTATCACCCCTCAAGCCTAGCTTCGGCCGCACCAGTTCTGTTGCTTACACACCGTCACATTAATCGGTTGTTATAAAAGAGAGATCTACCCGGCAAAACGGTACAGACGCGAAGAGATCGCCTTGATATCGTGGCGGTAATCGCTGGCCGAACTGTCCCGTCTCAGCCTCATATGACAAGAATTGCGCGTCCCGGCGTCGACGCGCAAGGCCGCTCGGCCAGGCCATCTGAACTGCGGCTATCGCCCCTTCGCAGCTATCGTCCGGAGCGCCTGTTATCGACGGCATTCACGTTAAGTAATCAAATAAATCTGGGGTAAACCGCCGCTCTGGCCGCCGCGTCTGGACCATGTAGGAGCGGGCATCGCTACGGCTATGTTCCGCTTGGGGGGCGACGCCTGGCGGTGGCCAGGCTCTGGAGGTACACATCATGGCCAGCGATAGCATAAGAGCGAACCAGATTACGGCGAAGCACTCACTTAACGGCTCCTGGATGGCTGATGCCTTCCCGGTAGGTGCCGTTCTGACCGGCCTGAAACAAGAGCTCTCCCGGCTCATCTCGCGCCCGGGCAGCCAGAAGCACGCGGTAGGCCGGCACGCCGCCGTCCGCAAACCGCGCACCGCGCCGTCGCGCGGCATGTCGCCGCGTACCGCGCCCGCGCGCGGCGTGTCGGCGTAGCGCGGTCTGGCCGCGCCCTCAGGCCAGCCGCTCACCAGCTTGAACCAGAGCTAGGGGCCGGGGTAACCCGGCCTCTAGCATCGGGGTGTGCGCACCCTTGCAGCGGTCCTCGGGGTGGCGATCATCGTCGCCGTGTGGGTCAACGCGGCCGTCACCCTGCTCATCCCCCGCGGCCGCGTCGGATTCATCAAGATCGTCGACGGGCTCGTCGACCGGGCGTACGCCGCTCCGCTGCGGGTGGTGCGGTCGTGGGAGCGGCGTGACGCGCTGCTGGCCAGCCAGCCCGCCGTCACCCTCGGCGTGCTGCTGGCCAGCTGGCTGGCCGGTTTCGTCGTCGGCTTCGGGCTGCTGCTGTGGCTGCCGGGCGGCAGCTTCCCCGATGCCATGCGCGAAGCGGGCTCGTCGCTGTTCACCCTCGGTTTCGCCGACAGGAACGCCGCCGAGCCGAGCGTCGTCGATTTCTTCGCCGCCGCCTCGGGACTGGTCATCGTCGCCCTGCAGATCGCGTACCTGCCCACGCTGTACGCGGCGTACAACCGCCGCGAGACCGAGGTCACCCTGCTCCGGCCGCGCGCCGGNNGCCCTGTACGCCAGCTGGGAGCGCTGGTTCGCCGACGTGGCCGAGTCCCACGCCAGCTACCCGGTGCTGCTGCGATTCCGGTCCCCGGAGCCGCACACTTCCTGGGTTATTTCGCTGCTGGCCGTCATGGACGCTGCCGCTTTCCACCTGGCGGCCTGCCCGGCGAGCGCGCCGTTCGAGGCCCGGCTGATGCGAGCGGCTACCCGGATCTCCTCGCCGTCCTCAGCCTCGCCACGGCACCATAACCTCGCCACGGCACCATAAACCCGTTGCCGCCGGGCGTTTGACGGACCGGCCCGGGCGCTCGAAGATAGCCGGATGAAACGACGCGGCGGCCGGCTGATGACCACGATGGGCCTCGCGGCGGTGTTGCTGGCCGCCGTGGGCTGCACGTCGAGTACAACGGCCTCCAGCGCCACCGGCACCGAACACCCCCCGTCCTCGCCCGCCGCCCCCTCGTCGCCGTCCTCGGCGGCCGCCCCCAGCGCTGCCCCCACCCCGGCCAGCCCGGCCGACTGGCCGACCTACGATCGCACCGCGGACCGCAGCGGGGTCTCCGTCAGTTCCCCGGCGATGGGCACCGTGAAGGCGTCGTGGACGGCGTCCGTGGACGGCACGGTATACGCCCAGCCGCTGGTGGTCGGGTCCGAGGTGATCGTCGCCACCGAGAACGACAGCGTCTATGCCCTGAATGCCACCACCGGCACGGTGCTCTGGATGCGGCATCTGGCTTCACCGGTGCCCAGCGGGCTGCCGTGCGGCAACATTCTCCCGTCCGGCATCACCGGCACCCCGGTGGCCGACGTGACGACCGGGCAGCTCTGGCTCGTGACGTTCACCGCTCAGCCGGCCTACCGGCACACCCTGTGGGACCTCAACCTGGCCACCGGGCAGACGGTGACGCAGCGCCCGATCGACGTCAGCGGCAGCGATATCGTGGCCCAGCAGGAGCGCGGTGCCCTGACCCTGCTCGGCTCGCGGGTGTACGTGCCGTTCGGGGGCCTGGACGGGGACTGCTCGGACTACAAGGGACGCGTGGTCGGCGCGCCGGTCTCCGGCTCGGGTGCGCTGGTCAGCTTCACCACGGACAACCAGCGCGAGGCCGGGATCTGGGCTCCGCCCGGCGAATCGGTACGCGACAACAGCATCTACGTCACCACCGGCAACGGCACCCCGTATGACCAGGTCGATGACTCCGACAGCGTGCTGCGCCTCAGCCCGGACCTGACCGTCGAGAGCATTTTCACCCCGGCGAATTTCGTCTCGCTGTCAGCCGACGACAAGGATCTCGGTTCGACCGCCCCGGCGCTGCTGCCGGACGGCCTGGTCTTCCAGGTCGGCAAGGAAGGTGTCGGCTACGTGCTCGACGGCACCAAGCTCGGTGGCACCGGCGGCGAGCTGACCTCCTCGGACGTCTGCGAGGGGGGCTTCGGCGGGGACGCGGTGGACGGCAGCGCCGTGGTGTTCTCCTGCTACAACAGCCTGCGCGTCATCCAGATCACGCCCGGCCAGGGCGGTGCCAAGCCCACGCTCAGCGTCCGCTGGTCGCAGACCGGCCTGAGCCCGGGACCCCCGATCATCGCCGGCGGCGTGGTCTGGGATGTCAACCGCAAAGGCACGATGGACGGCTACCGCCTCTCCACTGGCCAGCAGGTGTTCTCCGCCTCCACCGCCTCCGTGGGCACCGACTTCCCCAGCCTGTCCGCCTCCGGCTCCCGCCTCATCGTCCCCGAAGGCGACAAGATCGTGACCTACCTAGGCATCTGACCTCCCCGGCCGTCCTTCCCCCGCCCGCATCACCCGGTCCCGGCGTCAGAGCCAAGCCAACTCTCATCACATCATCAACTCCCGTTACTTTGTTCGAAATACCGTACTTTTG
>PMOU01000425.1 GCA_003161205.1 Actinomycetota bacterium
CCAGGCCGACTTCGAGCACAACATCCCCTACGAAGCCGGCGGCCGGACGTGCCTGTGCAACGGCGGACCGACCTGCCGTCACGACCACCGCCTCAAACAGCACCCGAAATGGAAAGTCGAGCAGATCACCCCGGGCACCTTCCGCCGGACCGCCCCATCGGGACGCCAGTACACCACCGAACCAACCCGCTACCCGATCTGACCAGCGCCAGGCCGGCCGGCTCCTGAAGGGGCCGGATCTCCCGCTGAGCTTCGAGCGGTGCGGCAGTCCTGTCGCCGATATCGGAGTTGTCCGCAGCGCGCTTGGCTGATTCGCTAACGGTATGACGGCTATCGCGAGCGCGGCTACGACTATTGCTGGCGTTCCGGCCTTGCTGGGGTACCGCGGCTCGCCGGAGCTGGCGCTGGAAACCGGCACGGTGCTGCTCTACCACGGCTTCGGGGGGGCAAAGGAGCGCGTTGACTATTACCGCGCCGCGCTCGCTGAGGCTGGTTTCCTCGCCGTCAGCCTCGATGCCGTCGGCCACGGCGAGCGGCGGTATCCCGACTTTGACGTGACCTTCAGCGACCAACGCTGGGACGCGAAATTCGAGGAGACCGAAGCCGACTTCCTGACGCTCATCGACGACACCGTCGCCGAAGTGCCGTCGGTTATCGATGACCTGCTCGCCCGCGGCTGGGCCCGTGAAGACCGGGTCGGTATCGGCGGGCGCTCGCTGGGAGGCAATGTGTCGACATCATGGTGGAGGACGTGGCCGCCTCAGGCCCGCGCGTCCTGGCCCTCGGCGCGACCAGGCTCAACGGCGAAGACGTCTACGCGGATCCGGCCGGTCATCCGTTCTGCCTGATCCGGCGGCCGAGGTGGGCTCCCCCGATCCCGCAGTGACCGGGGCGGCATACTGCTCTCATGCTGATTGGCGTAGGACTAGATGCCCGGCTCGGCCTGNNTTGTGGACCCCGGCCGGAGGCGTGCCGGACTCGTTCCACATCTGCGCGGCCTGGACGCAGGACACCGCGCTGCGGACCGGGATCTCGGTGGTCCCGGCGCTGCGGATGTGGACTCCCCTAGGCCTGGCGGTGCAGGCGGCCACGCTGGCTCAGCTGTCCTCCGGGCGGTTCGTGCTCGGCCTGGGCACCGGTGGCTACGGGCCAGATTTCTGGGCGTCGGTCGGTCTGGCGAACCGGCCGATCGCGGTGATGCGCGAGTACGCCGTCCAGATTCGCGCGTTGCTCGCCGGGGATAAGGTCACGGCAGGGCCCGGCGCCGTCGGCGCGGGCTCGCCAGGCTGGCCCCGGCCGGCGTCGCTCGGGGTTTCTGACCTGCCGCCCGCGCCGGTGTACCTGGCCGCGCTCGGCCCGCAGATGCTCCGGCTCGCGGGCGAGGTCGCCGACGGCGCGCTGCTCAACTGGGCCACGCCCGCACGCATCGCGTTCAGCCGGGCGCGGATCGAGGAGGGCAGCGCGCGGGCCGGCCGCGAACCGGGCACGGTCCCGATGACCATGTACATCCGGGTCTGCGTCGACGATGACGTGGCCGCCGCACGGCAGGCGTTCGGGGCCCAGGTGCTCGGCTACGCGCTCGGGCGGACCGGCATCCCGCAGGATGCCGGCTACCGGGGCCTGTTCGCCCAGATGGGGTTCGAAGCGGAGCTGGCTGAGCTGGAGGGCCGGCGGGACCGGGGCGCGGGCATGGCCGAGCTCGTGGCCGCCGCGCCGGACGAGATGTTGCACGCGGTGGGCTACTACGGCCCCGCCGCAACCGCGCCGGCCGCCTTCGCCCGGCTGAGCGCCGGGCTGGACGAGACCATCGTCCGGGTCATCACGGCCCGCCCCGGCCTGGAAGCGGTGCGCGAAACGATGGCCGCCCTGACGCCGCCGCTCATCCGCGCGGCCTGAGGACCGGCGGGGCAGGCCCGAGGGGGCGGGGCAGGCCCGAGGGGCTTATTCGCCGGTGGAGCCGTCGAGGCATTCGCGGAGCAGGTCGGCGTGCCCGTTGTGGCGGGCGTACTCCTCGATCATGTGGGTGAGCACCCAGCGCAGCGAAAACCACTCGCGCCCCTGGGGACCCCGGAGGGCCTTGAAGTCGAGGGATGGCGTGGCCGCCACCAGGGCCCGGGAGTGATCGCATTCGGCTTGCCAGAGCCGGAACGCCTCGGCCACGTCGGCGTCAGCCACGTCGCGGAACGAGGCCTCCCAGTCCAGGTCGGGGGCGAAGATCAGGGCCATCGGCTCGCCGCCGAGGACGGTCCGGAACCAGTTACGCTCCACCTCGGCCATATGCCGGACGATGCCGAGCAGGGACAGGCGGGACGGCGGGACCGCCCGCTGTCTCAGATGGTCCTCGGTCACCCCATCGCACTTGACGGCCAGGGTCGCCCGCTGGAAGTCCAGGAACGCGGTGAGCGTGGCTCGTTCGTCCGCTTCGAGGGGCGGGATCGCACGTGGTGGCGGAGTCATGCGGCTATCTTTTCAGGCCGCTAGCGTGTCAGGGGCCAGTCACGAAGGCCACGATCTGGCTGAGCCCGAGTCATTCACGAAGGCCACGATCTGGCTGAGCCCGAGTCATTCACGAAGGCCACGATCTGGCTGAGGCCGGGGCGGTAGCCGTCGGTGGTATCGACCTCCAGCCACGGCACCGGCCCGGAAAACCGGTCGAACGTACGGTGACGGCGGGTCTGCTCCGCGGCGTCGCGCGGGCCTTGCGGGTCGGCGTGCGCGAGGCGCAGCGAATTCTCCTGGCCACGGCGCAGGATCCGCTCGAAGGCGACGTCCGCGTCCACCACGCAGTGCACGACGCGCATCCGGGCCAGCGGACCCAGCGGTTCCAGCCGGCGACGCCAGACCCGGTCCTGGAAGGCCGCCTCGGCTACGGTGGTCACCCCGGCTCGCAGCAGCAGTTCGAGCACGCCGAAAAAGACCGGCAGGGTGCGCCGGGTGAGCTCGTCGCCGGGACCCGGGACGAAACCGGGGGTGGCGTGCACCATCCCCTCCTTGATCTCGTCCCGGCAGATCGCCGGACAGCCCAGCGCCGCCGCGAGCGCGTGGGCCAGCGTCGTCTTGCCCGAGCCTGCCGGGCCGCTGACGACCACGAGGGCAGGAGAAGGGGGCGGCGGACCGCCTGGGTCGTCGTCCGGCGCTTCAGTCACGGCCACGACGTTAACGCCTTGGCGGGGGCGTCAAGCTGCGGACACAGCAGGGGCGGGCACAGCAAGGGCGGGCACGGTGTTGGTGCGGGGGATTGGCTTTGCCGCTGCGAAGGCAGTCACATGCGCCGCTGTCACCTCATCCGCACCATTAACGATGATGGTCAATAGCTGGGTGCCGGAGGGTCGCGCCCGGACGTTGTCCAGCCACCCACCCCTTGACTGCGTGGCATTGGTCAGTGTCCGGCTCAAGCGGCTGCTCGGCGGGCGCGGGCTGACCGTGGTCTGGCGGCTGGGCCAGGTTGGCCGGTGGTTCCCGCAGTTCTTCGCCGACGCCGACGCGGGCACGGCACGGGCCGCGAAGGGGCGGTTCTGATGGGCTGCAACCTGGGACCGTTCGGGAAAATTGATTGTCCGGTGGGCCGGGGCGGATGCGGGGGCACCCACCCCGGCCGGAGCCGGGTCTAGCCGCGGATCAGCGGATTGCCGAGCGGCAGGCCCTTCCCGCCGGTGCCGGCTGAGGACGCGCCGAAGAACAGGTAGACGCCGAGCGCGGCGAACACCAGGATGACGTAGCCGGCGGTCTTGATCAGGCCGGCCGACGGCACGCCCGCCGCCGAGGCGTTGGCGTAGCCCAGCAGCAGGAGCAGCAGCGCGACGTCGACGAGCACGAACAGGACGCTGAACGCCGACGGCAGCCGCAGGGTGGCCAGGGTCAGCATCACGATGGCGACCAGCCAAGCGATCAGGAACAGCTTGACGGTGGCCAGTATCGCGGTGGCGGTGATAGCGAACCAGTTGTGGTCCAGGCCGAGCACGAGCACCGCGTAGCTCAGCCAGAACGTGCCGAAGATGCCGAACACGGCCGCGACCGCGCTCTGGCCGACGCTCGCGGCCCAGACCGTGGCCATGAGCAGGCCCAGGGACGTGGCCGCCAGGATGATCGCCAGCGGGGCACCGAGGACCCCGGCCGGCACGACGCCGACCAGCGCCAGGCCGAGTGCTACCGAGCCGACGATGAAGCTGCCCAGGCCGAGCATGGCCGGGTCGCCCGCCAGCAGTCCGACCACGGGTGTCGCGGCTGTCTCCTCGGCAAGGGCACTTGACCGGCCGGATTCGCCGGCGGTCGCATCAACAGTGGTCATTGTTTCGCTCCTTCATTGAGAGCGCCCCGCGAATTACGGGCTCACTGCATCCCTACGTCCGCGACCGGACACATGTGTTCTCACTTTGAACCAGGACCCGTTTCCAGGACGCCACCTGCCCTGACCCGCCTAGCTCAAAAGGTTCTTTTCGGGCAAATAGGACCGGCGACGCTTTGGTGCGTGGTTGAGCAGCGTCACGGGTGCTTAGGTCGAGGTGCTTAAGGGGGACGGCGGGTTCAGCTACCTGCGGCCACGATGCCGTATTCGTGGATCTTGCGGTAGATCGTGGCCCGCGACATGCCCAGCGCCTCGGCCGCCCGGACCTTGTTGCCGTCGTGATCCTGCAGGCTCTGCACGATCGCGTCCCGCTCGATCGACTCCAGCGGGGACAGCAGCCNNGGCCAAGAAGAAGGGCACCAGCTCGTGCAGGTCCTCGATGTGATGGCG
This sequence comes from Actinomycetota bacterium, assembly GCA_003161205.1. The sequence goes on from PMOU01000425.1 coordinate 4,736, forward strand.
CAGCGGCGGAAGCTCCACCGTGCCCTGGAAGAAACGCAGCAGCCTGGTCAGGTCGGCCGCCGCCAGCTTGCGGTTCAGCGTGATGGCGACCCGCAGCTTTTCCTGGCCTTCCGGGGGCTTGCCCGCCTTCTCCTGGGTGGCCCGCGCCTCCTGCAGCGCGCTGGCCAGCGCGTGCATCTGCTTGGCGGTGAGCACGTCGACGTGCCGGATCACCAGCATGCCCGCACCGTCGACCAGCTCGCGGCGGGCCTTGGTCAGCCAGTCCTGGCCGACCGAAGCCGCGTCCAGCACGTGGAACGGCGCGGCCGGGTTCCGCCGCTGGTGCACGGCGCGGGCCAGGGCCAGCTTGCCGACACCGCTCTCGCCCTCCAGCGTCATCCAGTCCGAGGAATCGTAGAGGGTCTCCGCCTCACGGCACGCGCGCAGCCACAGCACGCCGCTGCCGACCAGGCCCGGCAGGTACATGGCCGTCCTGGGCGCCGGGGCCTCGGGCATGGCGGCCGCCGCCGCGACCAGCTTGACGTGGACCACGCCGTCGCTGAACGGGCTGTCCCCGGAAATCCGCCGGCAGAACATCCGCGCGATCACGCCGCTGGGCAGGTCGACCGAGACCGCGCCCGGGTGGTTCCGGGCCAGCGCCTCGGTGGCGTGGCCGATCAGGGCGGATTGGTCGCCGGGGTCGAGCACCCGGCGGGCGTGGTCGTTGAGCATGACGACGTCGTTGCCGAGGGCCAGCACGATGCCGCCGGTCCGGCGGCAGGCCCGCACGTACTCCTGGAGCAGGTGCAGGTCCCGGCTGCTGCCCGCGGCCAGCAGGGCCTGCGTGATCTGGTCGGCGGTGGCCTTGACCAGGGAGATCAGCAGCGGATCGGCGTTCTTGCGCCAGCAGGTCAGGTCGATGACGCCCACGGTCTTGCCCGAGACCGGATCGTGGATGGGGACACCGGCGCAGGCCAGGCCCTCCAGGTGCTCGGCGTAGTGCTCATGACCGAAGACATGGGCCGGGCCGCCGGATTCCAGCGCCGTGCCGATGCCGTTGGTGCCGACATGCTCCTCGGCGTAGCTGAAGCCGGGCGCGAGCTTGACGCCGTCCAGGTGGCGTTCGAGGTCGTGATCGGCGGTCAGCCGGGTCAGCACCAGGCCGGCCGCGTCGGTCAGGACGATGCTGATGGGCTGGCCGTCAAGCTGCTCGTGCAGGTGCCGCAGCACCGGATCGGCGGTCCGGGCCAGCGTGGTCTCCAGATTAGGTTCGTGCAGGTAGTTCAGCTCGATATGGTCCGCGGCGACGTTCCACTGNNCGGGATCGCCACCACGACGCCAGGATCGGTTTGCGCACCACGCTGGCATCAACTGGCTCGGCGGCGAGAAACCTGTCCCTGGCCTCGGCTAGGCGGTCTATCGCTGCGTGCAGCGGCACTGATGCACGTACTCCCATATAGCCTCCCCCACGACATCTCTCCGACTGGAGGCACAGCCAGGCGCGGGTCGGATTCGGGTTTACCCGCCTATTACAAAGTAAACCCCACGTTGCCGGCCCCTGTCTCAAGTTGAGACCGCCGAACTGGCCGGGCAGACGTTGTGTCGGGCCCATGGATGCCCACGACGAGAGCATGGACGAAGAGACCTTTAATCCCTGGAGCATCGTTAATCTCGTATTTCATCACCTGGCGGGCGAAGGCCTTCATCCGGTCCTCGGCGAGGCCGGCGACCCGGGTCCGCCCGCGGCGGAACTGCTGCGCGCGCTCGGCATCAGGCCGGCCGCCGAAGGTAACCGGCACGCTTCCGAAAAAGTTAAGCAGGACCTCGCCGAGCTACGCGCCGCGTTCGACGTGTCTCATGTTGAGAGCTCATGACGGTTGTAACCGAGGTGTGATGCAGGACACAAGGACTTTCGGGGCCGTCGGCAGCCCGAGCAGCCGCAAGGCCACGCTAGCCCGGGAGGACGATCTGCAAGTCCTCCCGGGGGACATGACCCCGGTCCCCGAAGACCCGCGCAGAAAGGGGTGACGATGAGTCGCCAGAGTGTCGCCAAGGCTCACCAGAAGATCCAGGAGCTGGCCTGGGAGCCGCAGTACCACGAGCCCGTGTCGCAGTA
>PMOU01000304.1:0-897 GCA_003161205.1 Actinomycetota bacterium
GTCAAGATGGTGGCGCTGCCGTCCGGGTGGACCTCGACGGTGGCGTTCTCGCTGGGGTTGCCCGCTTCGGCTCCGGCGCCGGTGATCTCGACGTAGCAGGACAGGCCGATGCCGAGCTGGACCACGTCTCCGTCGGCCCGCCGCTTGGCCTGCTCGGCCCGCAGGTCCTCGTATCCTGCCGTGTCCAGCGCCGTGTCCAGCGCCACCGCGTAGTCGCCGCTGTCGTACACGGCACCGAAGGCCGTGGTGTGCGGCTCGGTGAATTTGGGCAGCAGGTTCTTCCGGCGNNGCCTCGGGCCGGCCCGCGCCGCGGTAGGCGCCGACCGGCGTGGTGTTGGTCACCACCGACGTGGCCACCGCCTCGGCGCGAGGAATGGCGTACGGCCCGGGCGCCATCAAGATGGTCAGGAACGGCAGGAACGCGCCGAACCTCAGGTACGCCCCGGAGTCCTGCAGGATCTCCAGCCGGTAGGCCGTCACCGTGCCGTCCCGGCGGCCGCCGATGGTGATCGTCTGGCGCTGCGCCCGGCCGTGGGTCATGCCGACGAGGTTCTCGTTGCGGGTCTCGGTCCAGCGCGCCGGGCGGCCGAGCCGCCGGGCGACCCAGCACACCACCGCGTGTTCCGGATCGGCGCCGAACTTAGCTCCGAACGCGCCCCCCACGTCCGGCGTGATGATCCGGACCTCGGCCTGGTCCAGGCCGAGCATGCCCGCCAGGGCCGCGCGCGTCCCCTGCGCGCCCTGGTTCGGGATCCACGCCGTCAGCCGGCCATCGTCCCCCCAGACCGCGGCCGCGGCCCGGGTTTCCATCGGCGCGGGCGCTACTCGCTGGTTCTCTATCGTGTGGGAGACGACCACCTCGCAGTCGTCGAACAGGTCGGCCGCCAGCGCGGAGCG
>PMOU01000304.1:906-3469 GCA_003161205.1 Actinomycetota bacterium
GCGGCGTCCTCGCCCTGGTACCGGCCCTCGGTGACGACCACCGCCACCGGCTCGCCGACCCACCGCACCACGTCGCGGGCGAGCAGCCACTGGCCCATGTGCTCGTTCATCATGCCCGGGATGGCCGGCCCCAGCACCGCGAGGTCGGCCAGGTCGGCCCCGCTGAACGCGGCGATGACGCCGGGCGCTGCCAGCGCGGCGCTGAGGTCGACGGACAGGATCCGCGCGTGCGCGACCGCCGACCTGACGAAATGCACATGGCAGGCGCCCGCGAGCTCCGGGGTCTGCACGTCAGTGGTGTAGACGCCGCCGGTGGTCAGGAAGCGAGGGTCTTCTGTCCGCACGACCCTGGTGCCGAGGATGCTCACCCTCACGATCTTGCCCGTCCGCTAGGCCTATGGTCAAAACCGCGGGCACACTGGAAGATCGGGTAACCTTGCTGCGTTACCGATGGCGGAGTAGCTCAGTCAGGCAGAGCAAGCGGCTCATAATCGCTGTGTCGCCGGTTCAAGTCCGGCCTCCGCTACACTTGGTCAGTTATCCAGCAAACGACCAGCAAACGATTAGAGAGAGGCACTCCACCGTGGCTGCCACCGATGTCCGGCCGAAGATTACGCTGGCTTGCCAGGAGTGCAAGCGCAGGAACTACATCACCAGGAAAAACCGGCGCAACGACCCCGACCGGCTTGAGCTGAAGAAGTTCTGCCCGTGGTGCCGCTGCCACCAGCCGCACCGCGAGACCCGCTAGCAGGGGCCGGATCTGGCAGTGGCGATCAACGCTGATTACGCCGGCCGGACTTACCCGGCGTCGGAACCGTACGAGGTCAGCCGGGTCAAGATCGCTGAGTTCGCCGACGCGGTCGGCGAGCCGAGCGCGCTGTGCCGTGACCGTGCGGCCGCGCAGGCGGCGGGCTACCCGGACGTCATCGCGCCGCCCACGTTCGCGATCGTGATCAGCTCGGCGAGTGGCGCGGAGATAACCTCTGATCCCGGTCTCGGCGTGAACTACGCCATGATCGTGCACGGTGAGCAGAGCTTTACCCACGCCCGCCCGCTGCACGCGGGCGATGTCGTGGTGGCGCAGTCCACGATCGAATCGATCAGGCAGGTTCGCAACCTGACCACGCTGAGCACGGTCACCCAGATCCGGACGGTGGACGGCGAGCACGTCTGCACGGCACACTCCACGCTGGTCGAACGCGGCGCATAGGGGGATTGATGACCGGCCCCGGTTACGACGACACGCAGGTAGGCGCCGAGATCGCGCCCCGGCAGTTCCAGGTCACCCGGCGGGACCTGGTGCGGTACGCGGGCGCTTCCGGCGATTTCAATGTCATCCACTGGAACGAGCGGATCGCGACGTCGGTGGGCCTGCCGAACGTGATCGCGCACGGCATGCTCACGATGGCGCTGGCCGGCACGTTCCTGACCGAGTGGGCCGCCGATCCGGGCGCGGTGACCGAATTCGGCGTCCGGTTTTCCTCGCCGGTGGTGGTCCCGGACGACGACAAGGGCGCCCTGGTGGAGATCAGCGGCGTCGTCACCGGCAAGCTCGACGACCACCGGGTGACGGTCGACGTCACCGCCAGGTCGGGCGAGACCAAGGTGCTCACGCGCGCTCAGGCGGTCGTGCGTCTGCCGTGAGGCTGGCCGACTACACCACCATCGGCCTGGGCGGCCCCGCGCGTAACTTCGTCCGCGCCAGCACCGAAACCGAACTCATCGGTGCGGTGCGGGACGCCGACGCGAGCGGTGAGCCGGTGCTGATCCTCGGCGGGGGCAGCAACCTGGTGGTGGCCGATGAGGGGTTCGCCGGCACCGTCGTCCAGGTGGCGACCCGCGGCTTCGGCCTGGACGACGGGCTGGTCAGCGTCGCGGCCGGCGAAGAGTGGGACACGGTGGTGGCCCGCAGCATCGCCGAGGGCCTGGCCGGCCTGGAGTGCCTGTCCGGCATCCCCGGCCTGGCCGGCGCCACCCCGATCCAGAACGTCGGCGCCTACGGCCAGGAAGTCTCCCAGACCATCGCGCAGGTGCGTGCCTACGACCGCACCAGCCACAAAATTCTCCATATTCCGAACGGGCAGTGCGGATTTGCCTACCGCACCAGCAAGTTCCGCGCCGTAGCCGAGGGCCGGGGGTTCGTAATCCTCAGCGTCAGTTTCAAGCTGGCGGTGCAGACCCGCTCGGTCCCTATCCGGTACGCCGAGCTGGCCGCCGCCCTCGGCGTCGGCGTGGGCGATCAGGTGGCCAGTACCGAGGTGCGGGCGGCCGTCATCGAGCTCAGGCAGCGCAAGGGCATGGTCATCAACCCCGCCGACCCCGATACCCGCAGCGTCGGCTCGTTTTTCGTCAACCCGGTGCTCGACGGGACCGCGCTGGCCGCCGTCGAGGCGGCCGCCCGGGCCAGGTGCGGGGCCGATACCCGGGTGCCCAGGTTCGAGGCCGGCGACGGCCTGGTGAAGGTGCCCGCGGCCTGGCTCATCGAGCGCGCCGGGTTCGGTAAGGGATACCACCCGGGTGACGGCGCGCGGATCTCCGCCAAGCACACGCTCGCCCTGGTCAA
>PMOU01000199.1 GCA_003161205.1 Actinomycetota bacterium
CGGCCGATCCCGGCGCCGGCGCCGGTCACGACCACGCCAGCTCCCTCGATGATCGTCACGTTCTAACCCCACCATCAGCGTCGAGACGGGTCGGAGCCCCGGTCTCCCTGGCAGGTTATCGCGATCACTACCTGCCGTCGCCCCGGTGGGCGCGTCCTTCGCCGATCAAGGCGGTCGCGGTCGAGATGAGCTGATTGATCCCGAGCGGCTTTTCCAGGTACGCATCGGCCCCGAGGAGCAGCGCGGCCTCCGCCGGGCCCGCCGGAGCGTGTGCGGTCACCACCGCGACCGGCAGCGCGGGAGCGATCCGGCGCAGCCCGCCGAGCAGCTCAAGGCCGGTCATGCCCGGCATCTGGACGTCGGTCAGCACCAGGTCCCAGTGCTCGGTGGTGACCAGCCGGAGCGCGACCGCGGGATCGGCGGTGTGCATGACATCGAACTGGGCCCGGTTGGCTAGGACGAAGACGGCGAACAGGGCCGCCTCGGGGTCGTCCTCGACGACGAGGATCCGGCCCCGCGCGGCGGCCGCNNGCGGCTGGCGGCACGTACCGGTAGCCGAAGCCCCTGATCGCCTCGATCGCGGCGCCAGGTCCGGTGTCCTCGCCATCCTGGTCCAGCTTGCGGCGCAGCCGCATGACGCCGAACTTCACCCGTTCCGGCCCGACGCCCAGCGGGTCGTTCCAGGCCAGCTTGAGCAACTGGTCGGGGCTGAGAGTCTGGCCCGGGTGCTTGATGAGCGCGACCAGCAGTCGGTATTCGGTCGGGGTCAGGCTGATAAGCACGCCGTTAACGCTGACTTCCTGGGCCTCGAGCCGCACCTGCAGACTGCCGTCGTCGTAGACCTCGGCCTGCTGCTGGCCGCTCCTCGGCCGCCGGAGCAGGGCCTCCAGCCGGGCCGCCAGCTCGCGGTTGCTGAACGGCTTGGTGAGGTAGTCATCAGCCCCGTTGTGCAGCCCGCGCACCTTGTCGGCCTCGTTCCCGTGCGCGGTCAGCATGAGGACGGGAACGTCGCTCAGGTCACGGATGCGCTCGAGCACTCCCCACCCGTCGAGCGAGGGCAGCCCGATGTCCAGGACGACCAAGTCGGGGCGGTTCACGTGAAAGACGCGCAGGCCCTCCTTGCCGTCAGCTGAGCTCATCACGTCGAAGCCGCTCCGGGCCAGCACGGTGCGGATACCCAGGGAGATGTCCTTGTCGTCCTCGATGATCAGGACCTTGGCCTTGGTGCCGTTGCCTATCATGCCGCCACCGGGAGGTAGACGCTGAAGGTGCTGCCGTCGCCCAAGGTACTTGCCGCCTCGACGTGCCCGCCGTGCATCTCGACGAGGACCTTGACGATAGACAAGCCCAGGCCGGTCCCCGGCAGTCCGGCGGTGCGTGCGTTGGAGGCGCGAACGAAGCGGGTGAAGAGCTCCCCGACCTCCTCCGGAGGTATCCCGATGCCGTGGTCCGCCACGTCGATCCGCCAGCGGCCGCCGTCGAAGTCCGCGGTGACGTCAACCCGGTCGCCGCGGTGCGAGAACTTGACCGCGTTGGCGATCAGGTTGTCGAAGACCTGCATCAGCCGTCTGTGGTCGGCCGCCACGGGCGGCCCCTCTCTGGCCGCGAACTCGATGGTGATGCCTTGCTTGGCGGCGCTGGCCGACGCGGACCGGACGGCCTCGCCGACCAGTTCGGGGATGGCGACCGGGTCCAGGTCCAGCGGCAGGGCGCCCGCATCGAGCCGGTCCAGCATGAGCAGATCACCGACGAGCCGGTGCAGTCGGTCGGCGTTGCGCTCGATGATCTCCAGGAAGTGAACGCCGTCCGGGGTGAGCCCCTCGGCTTCCCCTCGGATCAGCTCGCTGAAAGAGACGATCGACGTCAGGGGCGTGCGCAGCTCGTGCGACACGATGGCGAGGAACTGGTTCCTGGACTCGTCGAGCCGGCGTAGCCGCTCGTTCTGCTCGGTGAGCTGCTGCTGGGCTTGCTCGGCCAGGTGCCGGGCGGCGTGCTCGGCTTCGAGCATCTGCTGGCGTTGATCTTCGAGCGTCGCGAGTTCCGACTTGTCCCAGGCCATCCACAGGTTACCGCGGTAGCGGCCGTCGACAAGCACCGGCCAGTAGTTGACCTCGACGGTGCGGCCGTCCGCCGACTTGAGCTGCCACCCGGAAACCGGCTGCCGGGCCTGGAACACCTCGCTGCTGCGTTGGGTGAACTCGTCAGGATCGGCGAAGAAGTGCTGCAGGTGGCCCATCATCGAGGCGGCCAGGGTTCCCACCAGCCGTTCCGGCGCGTCGACGCCCATCATGGTGCCGAGGCTCTGGCTGACGTGCGTGACCCGGCCCTCCTCATCGGTGATGACGATGGCGGGGATGGCCGCGGCGATCAGGCAGTTGAGCCGTTCGCTCTGGTCGGCCAGCGCCGCGTGGGAGCGTTCGAGCTCGGTGAGGTCGCGCAGGAAACCGAGGAACATGATGTCCCCGCCGATGGTCATCTGGACCGGCGTCAGCTCCACCGTGCGTTCGGTGCCGTCCGCGCGCAGCGTGTCTATGCGCATCGGACCGCTGTACTCTCCTGGGTCGCCGGTTGCCAAATAGGTCTGGATGTGATCGCGAATCCGCGGCCGGTCCCGCTCCGGCACGATGAGCTCCGACATCTGCCTGCCCACCACGTCATCGCTCCGGTACCCGTACAGCGCTTCGGCCGCCGGATTGAACTCCGCGATGCAGCCCCGGGCGTCCATGGCGAGGATCGCGACAGGCGCCGCGGCGATCAGCCCCTGGGTCAGCGCCTGCCGCTCGGCCAGCGCGGCGATGTCGTTGGCGTGGCGGAGCTGCGTCGCCACGATCGCGGCGACGGCATGCGCGGTGGTCCGGATGTCGTCGTCCCAGCTTGCCGCGTCACCGATCAGGGCCAGGGCGCACAGGCACTGGCCGTCGACCGGCATCGAGTACGCCAGCAGTGCGCTGACGGCCAC
>PMOU01000066.1 GCA_003161205.1 Actinomycetota bacterium
GACTCCCCGCTGCTGGCTCCCACGCTGGACACACTCGGTGAGATCGGCCCGCTGCCGGATGGCATCACCGTCCACCTGGACGCCGGGTACGACTCGCAGAAGACCCGCGACGAACTCGGCGAGCGCAACCTAGCCGGCGAGATCGCCCATAAGGGCGAAAAGGCTCCCATCCAGGCCGGGCAGCGCTGGCCAGTGGTTATGTGATCTGTCAAGGTGTCCACGCCGTGGCGTGTCTCATTTTTTGTCGGCGCCGATCGCGGATGGTGTCTCACGGCCGTGCGTGGCATTTCGCGCGGGTGTTAGGGCACGGTTCAGCGGGGTGATGTTGTCGCCTGCCTGCTGGAGCCGGGCGGTGAGCTGCTTGTTGTCGTCTTCGAGATGGCTGATCCGCAGGGTGAGGATCTGGATCTGGTTCGCGTAGATGCGCGTGGTGGTGCGCAGGTCGCGGATCTCGGCTGCGTGCTTGCTGCGCAGTTCCTTGTCCGCGGCGGTCAGCTCGCGGACCTTGGCCCGGAGCTGCTCGGCTTCGGGACGCCGGGTGCTGGCGGGGTCGGCGAGGTCGGCCCGGATCCGGGCGGCCAGCGGCGAGCGGTAGAAGCTTGCCCGGGAGATCCCGGCTTCGGTGCAGATGCTGGAGACGGTCAGCTGCCCGTCGGTGACGGCGGGGCGGCCGGCGGTCAGCGCGTCGTAGGCGGCCTGGATTTTATCGTCGGTGGTCATGGCTGCGCGGTCTCGGTGTTCTTCCCGGTGATCTGGCCGATGAGCTGGCCGAGCTGGTTGAGATGGCTGGTCAGGGCTGCTTGCTGCAGCGGCGGCAGTGTGCCGCGGACATCGCTGATGATCTGCTGTGCCTGGCTGCGGGCTTGTTCCAGCCGGGGCAGGTGCACGTTGGAGCGGCGGGCGTTGGGGCAGGTCAGGCAGCTGTTGAGCATGGGCAGCGGTTTCTTGCCGGCGGGTGGTCTGGCTTGCTTGGCGCAGAGCGCGGTGCCGGGCTGGTAAAAGCAGTCGCCGAGCACGCCGGGGTGCAAGGTGGCGGCGAGGTGGCTGAGCATGGTGCGCAGCCGCCGGGGGTCGGCGATGGTGCCGGGCAGGTCGGCGAGCTCGGCGTGGATCCGGGTGAACTCGGCGCTGATCTTGCGGTCGGCGCCGCCGCCGGAGGGTCCGCCGGCCAGCCAGTCGCGGTAGAGGTGCTCGGCGTAGTCGAGGCGGGCGATGGCCTGCTCGGCTTCGACTTCGGCGGCGAAGCCGGACGCTGAGGTGCCGGCATAGCCTTCGAAGATGGCGACCTGGGCGTGCTTGTACTGCCGGGCGCCGGCCACGATCCCGAACGGCTGGTGGGCGATGTGCCAGGCCAGGGTGCGCCGGAACTGCATAGTGGTCAGCTCCCAGGGCTGGCGGCTGCCGCCGTGGCCGGGGATGAACGGCTCGCCGCCGGGCGGGGTGAAGAGGTCATTGACGTGGGCCGCGAAGCGGTTGAGGCGGGTCAGCATGTTGGCGTTCATCCCGTCTTTGCGGACGCCGGAGTAGCTGAACAGATGAGTGGCGTCGTCATTGATCGCGAGCAGCACGTCTACGGCCTGGTGGACGACGTCCAGGACGACCCATTCTTCGCAGTCCCCGGACAGCGCCCGGTCTTTGAATACCCGTCCGCGGAGCTTGCGGCGGACGCGGCCGCCGGGGCCGGGCTCGGTGAATGAGCAGTCGCGGGCGAGTTCGCGGACTTCGGCGTCGCGCATCCCGGACAGGTAGGCGATCACGATCCAGCATGCGGTCCGCAGGTGGAACAGTTCGGTCCGCAGCGAGGTGACATCGAGCCGGGGTCGCCATGGCTGCCCGGATGCGGGCCAGGGTGACATTTCGGTGTCGAGTCCGCCTGGTTCGTAGCCGAGCTCAGCGCCGGCGGCGGCGAGCCGTTCCTGGTGATACCACAGCCCGCCGGGGACGCCGGCCAGCAGGCCGGCCAGGGACCGGTTGGGTGCCTGCACGATGCCGTCCGCGATGACCGCCCCGGGTGCCTTGCCGGCGTGCGGGGTAGCGGGGATGCCCCGGCCGGCGCGGGCGCGCCCGGCGATGAACGCCTCCAGCCGGGCGCGTGCCTCACCGGGCCGCAAGGAGACCTGGGCGCATGCCTCGTGGAGGCGGCTGATTTCCTGCTGAGCGTTGCGGAGGTCGCCGGCCACGGCCTGGACGTAGAACAGCGCGGCTTGCAGGAGCGGCGTCATCACTTCCTGCGGGATCCGGGGCGTGGTGTTCTCCCGCGGGATGCGCCGCCCGGCGACCTGATTAGCGGGACGGCCCGGCCACGGAGTGAACCCGAGCCGGTCGGTGAGGAACGGCCCGTGTGCGGCGAGGTGCTTGACCGTCCCGACTTTCGCTGCCGCGGTGTCGGGGAGGGGCTTCCAGCCCGCGAGGATCTGCTCGAGATGCCGGGGTGTCACCTCGGCCAGGGTGACGGCGCCGACGACGGCGAGCTGACGCAAGATGAGCCGGACCTCGGTGAACTCCCCGTAGAGGCTGGTGAGCTTCATCGGCCTGGCGGTCCCGGACAGCTGGTTGGCGGGGATGCCGCGGTTGAGCCGCGAATGCAGGTACTCCCGGATGGTGCGTGCGTGACGGGGATCGGCGATGGCGGTGAAGTCGATCCTCGTCATCTTCGCGGTGCGGGGCACGAATGCGCTGATGTCCCATACGTCGTCGCCGTAGCGCGGCCCGTCCAGCTGGCGCCCGGCGCGGATCACGGCCGGCAGCACGAACGCGGCGTCATCGACGGCGCCCGCCGCCGCAGCTTCCGGTTCCTCGTCGCCGGCCGGGGACGCGGCAGGCCAGCCGGTGGTCATGGTCATGTCAGGATCTCCAGGAGGCGGGCGGGCAGCGCGACAGTGCTACCGGTGATGTCGTGGCGGACGGCGGCGTGCTGTGCTGGGGTGAATGCCGGGAAGATCCCGGTGGTCAGGCGGTGGTGGGCTGTCCCGTAACGTGCCTGCCATTGCGCGCTGTCCAGTGCCTCTCGCTGGTCTTCGGTGAACGCCGCGAAGGCGGTCAGGCTGGGCAGGTGCCGTTCGGTGAAGACCGCGTTCGGGCATTCCAGGCAGCCCCACGCCGCGACCGGGCAGCCTTCGCCGGGTGTGCGGGCGAACGGGGAGGAATGGAAGCCGGAGCACGACGCGAGGAACACGTCCTGCTCACCGCTGGCCGCGGCTTGCTGCTGAGCCGGGGTCAGCGGCGACGCTTTCTGGCCGGGCACGCTGAGCGGCCCGCCGTCCGGCGTGGCAATGACCGGGTCCGCGAGTGCCGCCTGCAGTGCCTGGCGCAGGCCGTCTTCGACGGCCTGGTCGTGCACCTCGTTGTGCGCGTCGATGCCGGCGTAGTGCGCGGCAGCCACAGCCTTGGTGTGGCCGACCGTGAAGTCGTCGAGGACCCCGCCGGTCTGCAGGTAGCGGCGGGACTTCACCGATTTGCGCAGCCGCCGCAGGTCAAGCCGCACTTTGCAGCCGCCGTAGTCGGCGAGCTGGTCCAGCCCGTGCCGGGCGGCCCATGCACGCAACTGGCCGGTGAGCTCGTAATCAGTGTCGAACCACGCCCGCAGGCCGTCATGGCCGGCACCGACCCACAGCGCGTCGCTGCCGCCCGCCTGGCGGGCCGGCCCGGTCAGCCGGATCACCAGGCTGATCAGGCCGGCCGGGGTGCTGATCCCCCCGGTGCGGACCCGCATCGTCTTGCTGGTGCGGGCATGGGCGCGTTTCTTGGCGTAGGCCAGCGTGACGAACCCGCTGGCGGACGGGCTGGACAGGCAGCCGGCTCGCAGCCCCTTGGCGCATTCAGGTTCCAGGCCGGTCAGGCAGATCAGCGCCACCAGCAGCGGGACAGCCTGCCCGGCGGTCAGGTGCGCAGCCGGGTCCGCGGCCCCGGCCTGCTCGCGGAGCATCCGGGCATCGGCCAGCGCCGCCCGCTCGATCGCCTCAAGTACCGGCACCGGGTAGGCGTTCAGCGGCCTGCCGCGCCGGGCGGGCAGCGATGTGCTGTAGCTCAGGCGGGCCTGCATCGCCGGGGTCAGCGTGCCGGGAGCAGCCTGCTCGGCCAGCTTCAGCAGCCGGATCACCGTCGCCATGAACCCCTGGACCTGGCTGCCCGTGGTGCCGTAACGGCCGATGAGCCCGGCCTCGAAGTCTTCTAGCAGCCCCGGCGGCACGTCCCCCAGCCCGGCCGCGCCGGGCCGGGCGGCTTCAAGGCGGGCAGCCGCGAAACCAGTGAACTCCCGCAGGTGCCGGACTTTCTGCCGGAAATCCGGGTTGAGTGTCCGTACCGTCCCGTGATCGCCGCCGATCGACGCCAGTGCCGCGGCCAGGGGCCGCACCAGCCGCGGGCACGGCAGGTCCGACAGGTCCACCGTCACCGGGATCCCCCCGAAGACGACGGTGAACACGACCGGGCCGATCGCCGGCACCGGCTCTGGCGGCTCTGTGCCGCCGTCCGCAGCGCCGAAACGGACTTTGCGTCCGCGGGTCACGCGTCCGCCTCCGCCGCCGGGCTCTCATCGCCGGCGAGCACGGCCGCGAGCGCCCCGGCCTCGCGATCCCACCGTGCAAGCGCCGAGGCGACGATTTCCTGCGCCTCGTCCAGAACATCCAGGTAGGTATAGACAGTCGCTTCCTGCGCGTGTCCCAGCAGCAGCTGCAGCCGGCGTAGCGGATTGCCCACCAGCAGCCGTTTCACCTGCGCGCTCGTGTGCGTCCGCGCCGGATCCCCGCCCAGCGCGGCGACGGTCTGCCGCAGCAGCAGACCGAGCATGTGCACCGCGAACGAGTGGCGCAGCGTGTGCGGGGACAGCGACACGCCGACGCCGAACCGCTCGCAGCGGGTGTTCGCGCGCGCTAACACCGACTGCCACGTCGAGGAGGCCACCGGCCGCCCGTCCGCTGAAAGCCACAGCGCCAGCGGCCCCGCCACCTCGCCGTCCGCCGTGACCAGCAGCAGCCGGCTGCGCGCGCCCGCGTCGAGCCGGCCGTACTTCACCGCGCCGCCCCCGGCCACGCTGGCTCCCGTCCGCCCGGCACGGTGGACCACCAGCGTCTGGCTGCCGACGTGATAACCGCCGGCGGCGCTGATCCGGGCCACCATCTCGCCGCGCTCGATCCGTGCGTACCGGTCCAGCGCTCGCACCAGCCGCGGCGGCGCGAACACCGTCCGCGGTCGCGATCGCTTCGTCACCGCAGGCCCCAGGTCGATCGCGCCCAGCCCCCTCGCCGCGGCGCGTTCGCCCGGAAGCTCCGGTGCCAGCAGGCACGACGCCTCGCCCAGCCGCATCCCGGTATAGATCAGCAAGTCCGCGAACAGCGCGTTGCGCTCGTCGTGCCGTCCCCGCCACGACGGGTCCACCCGCCCGTCCGGGACCCGGCCGCGCAGCCCGACATCCCGCCACAGCAAATAGTCCTCGAACGACACGAACTTCACCGGCACCGGCCCCGGATCCGGCTCGGACTCGGCGTTGATGCGGACCTGCCGCATTCCCTGCGGCGTGAACACGGCCCGGTCGATATACCGGAACGGCAGCTCGGCGATCAGGCCCTCATACACCGCCCAGGCAGCCCACTTATCCAGCGCCGCGACCAGCCGGCGCCACGTCGCCACCGACACCTGCGCCGGTCCCGCTGCATGCAGCCGCGCCCGCTTATAGGCACGCAGATCGGCGGTGCCGCACTGCCAGATCGACTTCCCGCCCCGGGACTGCGCCAGGAACCGGCAGAACAGCATGATGTCCCGCGCATACGCCAGAACGCTGTTCGCCGCCCGCACCCCCCAGCTGTCCAGTTCCCGGAAGAACCGGTTGAGCTGCAGGTCATAAGAACCGTCCGCACCTAGCAGGAACGGCAGCCCGTCCGCCACCCCCACCCGACTCAACGCCGCGACGCCACCGGCCGCCGCCAGCCCCGCCCCGGCCGCGCACGCGGCATCCGTCAGATACAGGTCGATGATTGCGTCATCGCTCCCGCCGTCCGTCTCGCCAGCACGAACGCCGGCGCTCTCGTGATCCATCTGTCTTCCCCCCGAAGAGACAGCACGTGACGCTCAGATAATAGAGCGACGCATGAGACACCATCGAGAGCCAACATAAAGCGCGAGGGGACGTTCCATTCC
>PMOU01000239.1 GCA_003161205.1 Actinomycetota bacterium
CCGTACCCCACGTCAGCCGCCACGACGTGCGCCGCCCCCGCCCGCAGCAGCACGTCGGTGAACCCCCCGGTGGACGCGCCCGCGTCCAGGCACGGCCGTCCCCGCACGACCAGGCTCTGTTCCCCCGGCCGGGTGAAGACCGCCAGGGCGCCGGCCAGCTTGCGGCCGCCGCGGGACACGTATCCGGGCTCGCCGGACTCGGTGACCGTGATCGGGGTGTCCCTGGCCACCTGGGTGGCGGGCTTGGCCGCCCGCTGCCCCGCCACCGCCACCAGCCCGGCCGCCACCAGCTCGCCCGCCTGCTCCCGCGACCTGGCCAGGCCCCGCCTGACCAGCTCGGCGTCGAGCCTGGCACGAGCTGGCGTCAAGGCTGGCCCGCCTCCCCGCCGTCTCGGCCCCAAGGAGCCGCAGGACCATGACCCTCGTTGAGCTCGCCCAGGATGTCCCTGAGCCGCCCGTGCACCTCTTCGAGCACGGCGACATGGTCCTCGACGGGCAGGCCCGGCAGGCGGCTCAGCCCGGCCACGGCACCATCGACCCGCTCATCGCCTGTCGGGGGTGCTGGGACCACGACTCGTTCGGCATAGATATTTTGACCTTCATCCCCTGCACCCTGGTCTGGGTATTTCTCATCCATGTGCGCTACCCTCCGCGTGGAACGCTACCGTCCGATGCTGACAAGAGCGAGGCGCACATGGCTTCAGCCGAAGAGTGCCGCGAGGCGCTGCAGACTCTCACGACCCGACTGGCGGAAATGAGCCCCCAGGATCGGGCCAGTTACTTCGGCACGCGCTCGATGAGCTGTCATGTAACCGATCTGGGCGTGACGTTCATAACCAGGTTCACCGACGACGGCGCCGAACCGGTCAAAGAAGCGGCGCCAGACGAGCCGCCCGCGGACATCAGGCTGACCGCGAACAGCGACGATGTGGTCACGCTGTCCGCGACGCCGGCCAACATCGCCCGCATGTGGCTCTCCGGCCGGGTCAAGGTCCAGGCCAGCATGCGGGACCTGCTGGCGCTGCGCCGCNNGACGATGATTTGCCGGCCCATTACCGATAGGTTATCGAGCTATGGGCGAAGTGATCCTGCTGCGGCACGGTGAGACCGAGTGGAGCCTGTCCGGCCAGCACACCGGGCTGACCAACATCCCGCTCACCACGCACGGCGAGGCGCACGCCGAGGCACTGGCCCCGCTGCTGGCCCGGCGCAAGATCGTGGCCGTCTTTACCAGCCCGGCCCGCCGCGCGGTCACGACCGCTTCCCTGGCGGGCCTGGCCCACGCTCAGCCCGACCCCGACCTGTGGGAATGGGACTACGGCGGCTACGAGGGCATGACCACGCCGCAGATCCAGGAAGAGCGGCCCGGCTGGTACATCTGGCGAGACGGCGTGATCCCCGGGGACGCCGAGCATCCCGGCGAGACGGTGGAACAGGTAGGCGACCGGGTCGACCGGGTGCTCGCCCGGGTCGCGCCGCTCCTGGACGACGGGGACGTCGCCCTCGTCGCGCACGGGCACGTGCTGCGCATCCTGACCGCCCGCTACCTGCGGCTCGAACCGTCGGCCGGTCGCCTGTTCCGGCTGGACACCGGGACGATGAGCACGCTCGGCGCCGAGCACGACGAGCCGGTCATCTCATCCTGGAACTTCCCGCCCGGCGCCTGAGGTCGCTCAGTCTCTCAGGACGGGCTGGTCAGCCTAAGGCTCCCTCGGCGGGGCGGGTCTCCTCCCGCATCCAGTCCAGGTACGCGGGCGCGCCCGCCACGATAGGCAGCGCGGTGATCTCGGGTTCGTCGTAGCTGTGGCGTTCGGTGATAAAGGCGGCGAGTTCGTCGTACCGGTCAGCCGGGAGCTTGAGCAGCACGAGCCATTCCTCGGTCCGCTCCAGGGTTCCGTCCCACCAGTACATGGACGCCACCGGACCGGCTACCTGGGCGCAGGCGGCCAGCCGCGACTCGACCGCGGCGCGGGACAGCTCCATCGCCTCGGCCCGCGAATCGGTCGTCGTCTGTACCTGGAGGTACTGCACCTCAAGGTCCGCCATGGCACATGATGGTACGCGCACCAGGCCCTAGTACGCTGTCCGCACGTCGCCCGGCCCGCGGCGGGCATTGGGAGGAGAGCGCGTGGAACTGGTGCATTCGGGAAAGGTCCGGGAGCTTTACTCCGACGGCGACGACCTCATCATGGTCGCCTCGGACCGGGTGAGCATCTACGACGTCGTGCTGCCCACGCCGATTCCCGGCAAGGGCAGGGTGCTGACGCAGCTCTCGCTGTGGTGGTTCGGGCAGCTCAGCGACGTGATCCCCAATCACGTGATCTCCGGCACCGACGTGCCCGAGCAGTGGGCGGGCCGGGCCATCAGGTGCCGCCCCCTGCAGATGCTGCCGGTGGAGTGCATTGCCCGCGGCTACCTGACCGGGCTGGGGCTGACCTCCTATAACGAAACCGGCACGATCTCGGGCCTGCGGCTGCCGCCCGGCCTCGACGAGGGCTCCCAGCTGCCCGAACCCGTCTTCACGCCCACGACCAAGGCCGCGGCGGGTCACGACGAGCCGATGACCTACGCCGAGGTAGCGGAGCTGGTCGGCGCGCCGAGGGCGGCCCAGCTCCAGCAGGCCACCATGGAGGTGTACCGGCGGGGAGCAGAGCTGGCCGCGTCGCGCGGCATCATCATCGCGGACACCAAGCTGGAGTTCGGCCTGCTCGGCGACGGGACCCTGATGCTGGCCGACGAGGTGCTGACGCCCGACTCCTCCCGGTTCTGGCTCGCCTCGGAGTGGCAGCCCGGCCGTCCGCAGCGCTCACTGGACAAGCAGTTCGTGCGGGACTGGTCGGCCGCCCTGGACTGGGACCGCCGGGCGCCGGGTCCGGTCATCCCCCCCGATATCGTCGCGGCGACACAGGCGCGCTATGAGGAGCTGTTCTCGCGGGTAACCGCGCCTTGACGCAGGTGTAAGCGCGATAGAGGCTGCCGTCGAAGTCCTGGTCTGGCGGTCAGACGGGAGATGCGCTCGATCCACCATTACCGTATAATCCATTTTCGTGATATCCGAAAATGGAATAACTGGAGCTGGGAGTGAGCGGCCCGGGTCCGGAGGCGGATTGCCCGGAGCGGTGCTCGCCCTGCAGAAGACCACGCACTGCACGCTGCACGCGCTGAGCACGGCGCTGGCCGACCTGAATCTCAGCGCCGCCGAGATCAACGCGCTGGCCAACCTGGGCGATGGCGGCACGGTCAACGTCCGTCAGCTCAGCGACCGGACCGGCACCAGGGCCAGCACGCTGACCGGGGTCCTGGACCGGCTGCAGAACCGCGGCTACCTGACCAGGGAGCTCGATCCCGCCGACCGCCGCTCGTTCCGGCTGCCCCTGACCGAGGCAGGCCAGGCGGTGGCCGGGCGGGTGCTCGCCGCCGTCGCGGACCTGGAACGCGACGCGCTGGCCCGCCTGTCCCCCACCCAGCTGGCCGGATACCACGCCGTCATCACCGCTCTGCAGGAGGTTTGCTGATGCCCCACCAGACGCCGCCCGGGACGCACGGCTCGCCCGACGCAGAACTGGCCGAGATCCTGCCCACGATCACCGGACCCACCGGGCAATTCCGGCACCGCCAGCACATCAACCTGGCCTTCGTGGCGGTACGGCGTTATGGCATGCCCGAGGCCACCGGCCGGATCTGCACCTGGATCCGTCACATCGCCGCCTACGAGCGGGCACCGCAGAAGTACCACCACACGGTCTCCCGCGCCTGGACCGAGATTGTCGCCCACCACGTCGACGCGGACCCGGATTGCGCGGACTTCGACGTCTTCGCCGAGCGCTATCCCGCGCTGCTCGATAAGCGCCTGCTCAGCCGGCACTACCGGTCCGCCACCCTGGCCGCCGGGGCCGCCCGGAGCGACTGGGTTGAGCCCGACCTGCGCCCGTTCCCCTGGCGTCACCGGGACTGACCCAGCGCGGCGAGGACCGCGGCCGGCCGGCCGTCGAGCGGCCCGGTCAGCTCCAGTACCGGGATATCTCCCCAGGCGTCCAGCGGGTTGTCGTAGACGAGTTCCAGCAGCGCGTCATTCATCTGCAGGCGGAGCCCCGGCATCTCCGCAGCCGGCAGAACCCGCTCCGTCTCCGGCGTGATCGCCGTGATGACCAGCAGGTCGAGGGTCGCGAAAGCCGGGCGGAGCGCGGCGGCACCGGCCTCTTGCGAGGGGTCCGCACCGACCGCGGCCAGGTAGGCCAGGTAGTCCAGCGGTGTCCGGTCGAAGACCACCCGGGGCAGCAGCGGCGCCGAGCTCAGGCTTTGCCGCGAGCGGGCCAGCAGTGCCCGGTAATCCTCAGGCGATGGCGGGAACCCGAACTCATACCCCTCTTCCTCGAGCAGGTAGTACGGCTCGTCCGCCGCCACGTAGCCCGGCAGGCGCGCGCACAGCGCCTCGGCCAGCGTCGTCTTCCCGGTCCCGTGCGTCCCGGAGATCCCGACCCTCATCTGCGGCTCCCGCTCCCGTGCCCGTGAGGCTGCCGCGACGAATTTACGGTCGCCACCAGAGGCTGGCCGTCCCCGCAAACCCCATACACCTCCCGCACCACACCTGTACGGGCCTGCTCTCTTCCTCGACCAACCACGATGGACCTTCGGTGTCGTTCACCCAACACCAGAGGTCCTTCGTTGTGGTCAGGTTCGGGCCTTTTCCACCCGCGGAGCCGGTCCAGGCTCGTCTGGGGGATCGCTTGCGGGCTGGCTGGGTTATGACGCGGGCTAGCTGGGCCCGGGTGGCAGATGGCCTGGGGCGGGTTCGGCGCGCCTGCCGTGCGAGGCGGCCACCGAGAGGACGAGCAGCACGGCGCCCCACGGGCCGGCGACCCAGAGCGGCCACGGGTAAATCAGCTGGCTGGTGGTGGCGGATACCAGGACCCAGACCACCAGGTTGACCGACACGGCGGCCGCCCAGATGGTCCACAAGACCCTGAGCGGAGCGGGCAGCCCGGCGAAACCGCCGCGGGTGGCAGCGGGCGATCTCGCCGCCGGCGGGACCACGGGGGCGGCTGGTACGGGCCTGAGCACCGGGCTGGTCTGGGGCAGATCCTCATACAGCGGGGTGAGATCGCCGTAGGTCACCGCCTCGGACGCATGTCCCATCCGGTCGAGGTACTCCTCCATCTTCAGGCGGCCCTCGTCCAGCGCGGTGCGCAGCCGCTGGATAACCTCCTGCCGGTCAGCATCCGAGGCGCGCATC
>PMOU01000482.1:0-2928 GCA_003161205.1 Actinomycetota bacterium
TCGCGGTCCAGGCACCCGGCCGCGCCGCCGGCCAGGCAGTTGGTGTCGAGCGCGATGAACCGCGCCGCGGGCGTGTCGTAGACGTAGTACGCGGTGCCGTCCAGCCGGTTCCGCTCGCCGAATCCGTGCCCGAAGGGCCGCGAGCCGGCCCGAAGGTGGGCGTCGACGAAGTCCCGTCTGCTGATCGGCCTGCGGAAAGGATCCGGGGTGACATGCCGGCGCGGGCCGGCCATGAAAGCCTCGGGGTGGTCGGTGAAGAGCTCAAGCGCCCGGTCATGATCGAAGTCCCCCGGCAGAGCGGTCGGCTTCTCGTCGCCGATCAGCGCGGCGGTAAGGCCCGGTGTCTGGATGCCCACGCCCTGGTTGAGGGCCTCATGATTGCCGAAGCAGGACAGCCAGGGCATGGGCAGGCCGGTAGCGGAGAACTCGCGCAGCGCACGTCGGAGCAGACCCGGGTGATGCGGGAAGCCGTATTCACGCCGGAAGAAGTCGGGTCCGCCCGGACCCGCCCCGTCTGGCCGCCAGAAGATGTCATCCGGCCAGTCCACCGCCTGCACTCCTTCATAATCCGGACCGCCGGAATCCGGCGATACGACGCCGCCGTCGAACAGGGCCAGGAATGCCTGCAGCTCGTTCCACTGCGCATTGTCGATCGCGTCACCCGTCGTCACGGCCAGCTGCGGCGGCAGCCCGCTCGCGGGACCGCGAACTGCGCCGAGCGTCCGGATGGTGGCGTCCACGGCGTGCGCCGTGAGCGCCTCCTGGGGCCGTTGCACCGGGACGATCTCGGCGTACCTCGGGTCGGCGAAGCGGGCGTTGAGGAACTCGAACCGCGCGGGCGACTGGACGTCAGCGAGCTGCAGATCGGTGATATGAACCAGGCAGAGCAGCGCTCGGCCCGGACCGAGCGCGGCTGGCGCTCCGGCCCCGCCGAGGTCGTCGCGGATGAGGTGCGGTTCGCCCCCGCCGATCTCCACCGCCCGGTACGGGGCGGAGAGCCCGCGGCGCAGCACCGCTCCGCGGCCGAGGCGGCGATGCGTCGTCAGCGACGGGTGACGGCCGCTCACGCCTCTTCTTCGGCAAGCGAACCGGCAGCCTCTGAGCTGCCCGACACGAGCACCGGGTCCGGCCGGATCGTCAGCGTGACCCGACTGCCCGCCGACAGCNNTGGGCGCCAGGCCCACCGCCTCCGGCCGCACGAGCGCCACCACCTCGCCGTCGGGCGTATCGCGTTCCACCAGCGGTAGCGTGCAGCCGCGGACGATGACATCGCCGCCCCGGACCGTACCGGACAGCCGGTTGGACAGGCCGACGAATTCGGCCACGAACGACGTAGCCGGACGCGAGTAGACCTCAGTGGGCGGCGCGAGCTGCTCGAGGTGACCTGCGCGCATGACGCCGACCCGGTCCGCGATGGCCAGCGCCTCCTCCTGGTCATGGGTGACGAACAGCGTGGTGATACCCACCTCAAGCTGGATCCGGCGGATCTCGTCNNTTGGCGTCCAGCGCCGACAGCGGCTCGTCGAGCAGCAGCACCTGCGGCTCGATGGCCAGGGCGCGGGCCAGGGCGACCCGCTGTTGCTGTCCGCCGGAGATCTGGTGCGGATACCGGTCCGCCTGGGTGGAGAGCCCGACCAGGTCCAGCATCTCCAGGGCTCGCCGGTCCCGCTTCGCTGCGTCGACCCGGCGCAGCCGCAGCCCGAAGGCCACGTTCTGCCGCACCGTCATATGCGGGAACAGGGAGTAGGCCTGGAACACCATGCCCATGTCGCGCTTGGACGCCGAGACGTGAGTGATGTCCTTGCCGCCGACGGTGATGTGGCCGCTGTCGGCGTCCTCCAGCCCCGCGAGCAGACGCAGGGTCGTGGTCTTGCCGCAGCCGGACGGGCCGAGCAGCGCGATGAGCTCACCAGGATGCAGGGTCAGGTCGAGCCGGTCGAGGGCGACGACCGGGCCGTAGTGCCGGCTCAGTCCCTCCATCCGCACTTCGACGGCGGTCCTGGCCTCGCCGTCCTGCGTGCGGGTCACGGGTGAAGAAGTCATGGACGGTACCTCATCCCCGGCCGCGACGGCGGCGACCGACAAAGGACAGGATCAGTAGCAGGATGAAAGCAAAAAGCAGCGCGGCGAATGAGGTGGAGAACACCACCCCGGCGTTGGGCGTGTTCCGGCTGATGGAGTACAGCTCGACCTGCAGGTTGGAGTACAGCAGAAGATAGGCGATGGTGAACTCGCCGAGGACCAGGGCCCAGGTGAGCAGCAGGGCGTTGAGGATGGCCTGCCGCATGTTCGGCACGATCACCCGGAAGATCACGGTGAACCAGCTCGCTCCCAGGCTGCGCGCCGCTTCGGAGAGGGTCTCGACGTCGACCGCGCTCAGTCCCGCCGCCAGCGCCCGGTAAGCGTAGGGCAGCGCCAAGATCACGTAAGCCCAGAACAGCATGAGCGAGGACAACTCATAATGCTGAATCTTGTTGTAGACCGGGCCGAGGCCGACGACCAGCACGATGGCGGGGATGGTGAGCGGCAGCAGGCAGAGGATCTCCATGGTGCGGGCCAGCCACTTCACCCGGAGCCGGATCCAGATCATGGTCGGTACCAGCAGCACCATGGTGACCACGCAGGTGATGACCGCTAGTTCCAGGGTGATCTCGATCGCGCTTATCAGCGGCGGAATGCCAGACCCCTGGTAGGAGGCGATCTGCCGCCAGGCCGTCCCCGACCAGGTGCCGAGCTTGGCACCTTCCAGCGAGAACCGGCCAAGCGCCAGCAGCGGCAGCACGAAGAACAGCCCGAACACCGTGAACACCACGTAACGGAAGACGTTCAGCCGCCGCCGCCGGCGAGCCTGCATGCCGCCCGGGCGGGCCGCCTGCGCGGGGACCGGCGTCTCGCCCAGCGAGGTTATCGCAGCCATCGTGCCGCCCT
>PMOU01000482.1:2941-3153 GCA_003161205.1 Actinomycetota bacterium
GGCACGATGTAAGCGATCTGGTTCTCCCAGGCCTGGATGGTGGCGAAAGCCGACAGCGCGTTGGCGAACAGCAGCAGCAGGCCACCGAGGAAGGCCGGCGTCAGCAGCGGCCCGCCGACGTAGCGCCAGTACTGCCACGCGGACGCGCCCAGGTTCTCCGACGCCTCTCGCCACTGGACCTTCACCCCGTCGATCGCGGGCAGGAAGACCAG
>PMOU01000514.1 GCA_003161205.1 Actinomycetota bacterium
GACACCGCGGTGGCCGAGGGCGCTGACGCGGTGGGACTGTCCGGCCTGATCACCCCGTCGCTGGACGAGATGGTCAACGTCGCCACCGAGATGCAGCGCCGCGGGCTGAAGCTGCCGCTGCTCATCGGCGGGGCCACCACCTCACGCCAGCACACCGCCGTGCGCATCGCCCCGGCCTACGACGGCACCACCGTGCACGTGCTCGACGCGGCCCGGGTGGCCGGCGTGGTCGGCGACCTGCTCGACGACGACCGGGCGCTGGCGCTGGCCGTCAGCAACGAGGCGGACCAGCAGCAGCTGCGGGAAAAGCACGAGGCCACCCAGCGGCGTCCGCTGCTGACCCTCGAGCGGGCCCGGGCGAACCCGGACCGGGTCCCGTTCGACGACCTGCCCGTCCCGGCCTTCACCGGCGTGCGCGCCATCTCACCGGACCTGGATACGCTGCGCGGCCTGATCGACTGGCAGTTCTTCTTCCTGGCCTGGGAGCTCAAGGGCAAGTACCCCGCGATCTTGAACCAGCCGGTGGCGCGCGAGCTGTACGACGAAGCCAACACCCTGCTCGATGAGATCATCGCCGGCGGCCTCTTCCGCGCCCAGGGCGCCTACGCCTTCTGGCCTGCGCACTCCGACGGCGATGACATCCTGATCGAGGCGGGGGACGACCGCCTCCGGGTGCCGATGCTGCGTCAGCAGACGGCCAAGCCCCCGGGCCGGCCCAACCGGTGCCTGGCCGACTACCTGGCCCCGGCGGGAGACCACCTCGGCGGGTTCGCGGTCGCCATCCACGGGGCCGACGAGCTGGCCGGCCGCTACGAAGCCAGCCGTGACGACTACCAGTCGATNNATGGTCAAGGCCCTGGCCGACCGGCTCGCCGAGGCGTTCGCCGAGTACACCCACCTGCAGGCCCGGCGCGACTGGTACGAGCCGGACGCCAGCCCGGACGCCGCCGAGCTGCTGGCCGAGGGCTTCCGCGGCATCCGCCCGGCGTTCGGCTATCCGGCCTGCCCGGACCACAGTCCCAAGCGGACCCTGTTCGGCCTGCTGGACGCGGGCGCGCTCGGCATGACCCTGACCGAGTCCTGCGCGATGACCCCCGCCGCCAGCGTCAGCGGGCTGCTGTTCGCCCACCCCCAGGCGCGCTACTTCACGGTCGGCCGGATCGGCCGGGACCAGGCCGCGGACTACGCCCGCCGGCAAGGCGTCAGCCTCCGCGAGGCCGAACGCTGGCTCCGCCCCAATCTTGCCTACGACCCGCAATAATTTTTTCAGGCCGAACGGGGGTGGCTATCTGCCCCTATAAGCCGCTGGCAGCCAGGCGCTGCCGAACAGGCAGTGGCTTTCCGCCCGCAGCACCCGCTGCCAGCCAGNNGTGCTAGCCAGACGGTGCTAGCCGGGAAGGGCGGAGCGGCGCCAGGCGCCGGGACCGGGAAACACCGGGCGGCGCAGCTGACCGGTCCGGTCCGACCACGCCGAGCGCGCCGGCTCGGGCGCGGCCTCGCCGTCGGCGGGGCGGGACAGCAGGACCGCGACCAGGGCGGCGATCTGCTCGGGGCTGGCGTCGCCGCGGACCACGCGGAGCAGTGGCTCGCGGGGCAGCGGCTCGCTGGGCGGCTGATCGTTGTCAGCGGGAGTATTAACCACGGCCCGTTCAGTATAAAAGAGATTTTCAGCCGCGGGATTTGCCGATGCTGATGCCGAACTCCCGGTGCACCCGTTCCCAGAACGCGTCCCGCAGCCATTCGCGGGCCTCCTGGTAGGGACGCAGCGACAGGCCTAGCTCCTTCTCGGCGTCGACGAGGAGCTCCTTGTCGATGACCGGCGGGAGGATCGGGCCGGGGAGCAGGTCGCGGATGTTGTCCCGGCCGCGGGTCAGGATCCACTTCTGCGCGACGTGCTCGCCCGCCTCCTCGACCCGCATCCGGTCGGGCCCCAGACGCGGCATGGGGCCGGTGGCGGAGGCGGACCAGGCGCCGGAGGGCCCGGAAGCTGGCAGGACGGGGTGGGCACCGGTCCGGCTCGCCGGCGCCGGTCCCCGGACGTGCCGTTCGCCGAACAGCTGGGCCGGCGAGGGCACCGTCGCCGCTGGCCCGAGCGAGGGATCGGACCTGACCTGCTCGACCGCGGCCGGGTTCTTGGTGAAGTAGGGCCGCAGGAACGAGGTGTCCAGCACGTCGACCGTGTCCGATTCCCAGACCAGGCGTTCGGCCTGGTTGGTGCCGTACGGCGGCTCGACGCCCCACAGGTGCACCCGCACTCCGTAGGCCTGCGCCGCCTCGACCGCGGGCACCATGTCCTCGTCGCCCGCGATGAGGACCGCGTCGGTGATGGCCCGGTGCCGGGCCAGCGCCTCCATGTCCGCCCGGATCTGGGCGTCCACGCCTTTCTGCTGGCCGCGGGCGTTCAGGTTGCCGAGCCGGAGCTTGACCCAGGGCATCTGGGCGATGACCCGCTGGTCGATGGTCGGCACCCGGTCCCGGGCCGCGTCGTACCAGTAGACGCGGAGCAGCTCGCCGCGGATCAGTTCGTCGGCGTGCTTGGTGACCACCTGGATCAGCGGGACCGCGTCGACCCGGAAATCCCGGCGGGAACTCGACCCGAACAGCAGCTCGCCGGCCGCGGCATAGATATAGCCGACATCCACCATGACCGCGTAGCGGGCCAGGATGGGCAGCGGGGCAGCGAATTCGGTCATCGTCTCCGACTCTAGGCCAGCCGGGAGCGTGCGCGTGCCAGATATATTGATCGCACTCAGTAATCAACCTTCCGTTCCGGCGCGGTTACAGCGGTATGTTGCCGTGTTTCTTCGGTGGCAGGGTCTGCCGCTTGGTGCGCAGCGTGCGCAGGGCGCGGGTGACGGCGAGCCTGGTCTCGGCCGGCCGGATGACCGCGTCGACGTAACCGCGTTCGGCCGCGATGTACGGGTTCGCCAGGGTGTCCTCGTACTCGGTGATCCGCCGGGCGCGCAGCGCCTCGGGGTCGTCGGCGGCCGCGATCTCCCGGCGGTACAGGATGTTCACCGCGCCCTGCGCGCCCATGACCGCGATCTGCGCGGTCGGCCAGGCCAGGTTGACGTCCGCGCCCAGGTGCTTGGAGCCCATCACGTCGTAGGCGCCGCCGTAGGCCTTCCTGGTGATCACCGTCACCTTCGGCACGGTCGCCTCGGCGTAGGCGTAGATGAGCTTGGCGCCGCGCC
>PMOU01000422.1 GCA_003161205.1 Actinomycetota bacterium
TACACCCTGTACGTCAACCTGGTCTTCGCGGTGATCGCCATCGTCGGCGCCCTGACCTACATCCGAAGCGCCCGGCCGGCCACCAGGCCGCGGATGGACTGGCCCGGCGTCGTCCTGGCCTCGGTCGGATTGTTCCTTATCGTCTTCGGGTTCTCCCACGCCGAGACGGCCGGCTGGACGGCCGCGCTGACCATCGGCAGCCTGGCCGCCGGGGTGCTGGTCCTGGCCGCCTTCGTGCTCGCCGAGCAGCGGGTCAGCCACCCGCTGCTGCCGCTGCGGGTGATCCTGGACCGCACCCGGGGCGGCGCCTACGTCGCGGTCGGCCTGGCTGGAATCGCGATCTTCGGCGTCTTCCTGTTCCTGACCTACTACCTGCAGGTGGTCAAGGGCTACAGCCCGCTGACCTGCGGGCTGCTGTTCCTGCCGTTCGTGGGCTGCATCCTGGTCAGCTCCAACATCTCCAGCATCGTGACGCTGCCCCGGTTCGGGCCGCGCGTCCTGATCGCCTCCGGCATGCTGCTGAGCGTCGTCGCGATGAGCTACCTGACCCGGCTCACCGCCACCTCCAGCTACCCGCGTGGCGTCCTGCCCGCCCTGCTCGTCATGGGCCTGGGCTTCGGCNNCCGGCCATCAACACGGCCACGGCCGGCGTCCGGCGCGAGGACTCGGGCGTGGCCTCGGCGCTGGTCAACACCATGCAGCAGGTGGGCGGATCGATCGGGACGTCCGCCCTGAGCACGGTCGCGCTGACCGCGACGGCCAGCTACCTGGTCGCGCACCACACCGGCGCGCTGGCCCCGGCGGTCGCGGACACCCGCGGTTACACCACGGCCTTTACCGTGTCGGCGGCGCTGCTCGGCCTCGGCGTGATCCTCGCGATCGTCCTGCTCCCGTCCCGGCACCGGCTCGAGGAGCTCAGGAATCCGCCCGCAACCGCAACCGCCACGGCAACCCCAGCCGCAACCGCAACCGCAGCCGCAGCCGCGGCTCCGGCGCCCGTTCCCGCCCCGCCGGCGGAAAGGCACGCGATTCCGGTGGCCCTATGCGGCTGTTCGCCGGTGATAGTGATAGTCCAATCTGAAAGATCGACGGTCACCCGGGTGCGTTTGCGGTAAGCGCGCCGTCACCGTTTTCGCCGTCCGCATGGTGCCGGCGCAATGGTGCCAGCGCAATGGTCTTCGTCCCGCGCCGGACCGGCCGGTAAAATTGTCAACGTGATCCGGCTGGTAATGGCGTTCGCGAACTCGCCCGTGCTAACTTGAGGTTGTTGCCCTGGACCTCGGCGGCTTTTCGTGACCATTGTCCCGAATGATGCCGAGATGCCGGGGGCATTTGATGCCGGGCTTCTGCGAGACAACCCCCTCGCTCGTGCTTCGATTGCGGACTCCTCTTCTGGCTGCCGGATCATGAAAGAAGCCCATGCTTGACGTAGATCTCAGCATCCGCGATGGCGACGGCCTGGCCGTCGTCGCCCTGCGCGGAGATCTTGACCTGGCCGACGCCCCCGGTGTCGCATCCCATCTGATCACGGCGGTGGCGGTCGGCGGACCGTCGGTCATCGTCGATCTGGCGGATCTGGAGGGCATCGGCTACAGCGGTCTGATGGTGCTGCTGCGGGTATGGAAATGGACCCGGCGAACCGGCGGTGAACTTCTTCTGGCCGCCCCGCAGCAGCCGGTGCGCCGGATTCTGAGGGCCACCGGCCTGATCGATGTCTTCTCGGTGTACCGCAGCGTGGAAGAGGCCGCGAGCCGCGTGCGGCAGGAGCAGGCCCCGCCGGCTCCGCGGCGGCTCCCGGTTTCCCGGTGCGGCGGCGGGCCGCCGGTCTTCCGCACGGTGCATCATTCGCCGGGTCGGCCGCTGCACAGGCGCCAGACATGCCGGTCACGGCAGCTGGGACCATACGCCTGCGTTAAGTGGCGTAGTCTTTAGCTAGCACGGCGAAAGCATTATCGCGTTCGGGAATGCACAGTACGTCCTTGATCTGCCCTGGACCTCGGCGGTTTCTTGCGGAAACCGAGGTTGGCATGACCGTACTTTCAGAATTGACCGCATCAGTATGTGCCCCGCCGGGAGCGCCGGGAGCCCCGGCCGCGGAATCCGGGCCCGGTTCGCCCGCGCCGCCCGACCGGATGTTCAACCGGGACCTGGCCGGGCTGGATGACCAGGCGCTGCTGGTTATCGTCCAGCTGCTGCCGCGGGACAGCGAACGGCGGGTGGCGGCGTGCGCGCTGCTGGTCACCCGCTACCAGGGACTGGTCTGGTCCTGCGTGCGGCAGTACATCCGCAGCCCCGAGCTGACGGAGGACCTCATGCAGGTCGGATACGTCGGCTTGCTGAAGGCGATCAACAACTTCGATCCGGCCATCGGCCGCAACCTGGCCACCTACGCGCAGCCGTGCATCAGCGGCGAGCTCAAGCGGCACTTCCGCGACAAGCGCTGGCAGATCCATGTCAAGCGTTCGGAGCAGGAGCTGATCCTGCGGATGCGCGCGGCGACCGGGCCGCTGACCCAGGACCTGGGCCGTACGCCGGGCGAATCCGACCTGGCCAGGCACCTCGGGGTCAGCGTGACTGACCTACGGCAGGCCCAGCAGGCCGAGCTGGCCTTCCAGCCATCCTCGCTGGACGCACCACTGCCCGGCCAACCCGGCCCGAGCACCGTGGCTGACTTTCTCGGCCAGGAGGATCCACGGCTGGACCACATGCTCGCCATGCAGGCCGTCGCCGCGCACTGGGGCGAGCTGACCTCTCGCGAGCAGGAGATCCTGCTGCTGAGCTTTCGCGGCGGCCTGACCCAGACGGAGATCGGCAGGCGCCTCCAGATCTCGCAGATGCATGTCTCCCGGCTGCGCGCCCGCGCCCTCGGCCACCTCCGCTCGCGGCTGCTTGACCTCGAGCCTGCTGAGCCCGCCGGGACAGCGGCGGGTATCAGGGGTACGATCGCAGGCGAGAATTGGTTAACTCGCCGCTGGGTCGGGACCCCGCCTTGTCGCTGGAGCAGGAAGGCGTCCCTATGGCCTGTGTAGATCGCAGTAGCGTGGAGGAAGCCATTAGGCACGTCCGGCGGACGGCGGCGGCCATGACCGGACGGGCCGCCCTCGTCATCGCGACATGATCCCGCCCGGGTCCTCAGGTGACTGAACCGTCGGCCGGGGCGGCGGGGATGCCAGGCAGCCGGCTGGCCAGGATCTGGGGTCTGGTCGCGGCGCAGGCGGCCAGTCACGGCGGGCGAGTATCAGCCGCGGACGCATGCGCGGCGGCGGTCGCCGCGGTCGAGGTCACCGGCGCCTGGCTCGTCGCCGCCGACGGCGCGGAAATGGGTCACCTCATGCGGGTCACAGACGAGGTCAGCGAGCTGCTCGCCGAGCTCCAGCTGACGCTGGGGGAGGGCCCGGGGCCGGATGCCGCTGCCTCCGGCGGCCCGGTGCTGGCCTCGGACCTGAGCGAGCCGGGAGCCTCCCGCCGCTGGCCCGCCTTCGCTCCGGCGGCCCGCCAGGCCGGGGCCGCGGCGATCTTCGTGTTTCCGCTGCAGCTCGGCGCGATCAGGACCGGGGTCATGGGCCTGTACCGAGAGCAGGCCGGCCCGCTGAGCACGTTCCAGCTGGGTGATGCGCTGGTTTTCGCCGATACCGCGACCCTGCTGCTGCTCGACGCTCAGGACCATCACGAGCAGCAGGGCCAGGCGGTGAACGGTGCCGCGGCCGCGGCCGGGGACGGGCCCGGTCCAGGCGGCCAGACCGCGGAACTTACCCTGCACCGCGCCGAGATCGATCAGGCCACCGGGATGCTCACCGAGCAGCTCGGCGTCGGCATCACGGAGGCATTTATCCGGTTGCGCGCTTACGCGTATGCTCATGATCGGAGGCTGTCTGAATTGGCCCGCGACATCGTGGCGCGGCGCCTGCGGCTGCGTGCCGACCCAGACCCACGCCAGGACGTCCAGACGTGACAAAGCGCACCCGCGCCGGCCGGTCTCGTCTCTTGCTGAGAGGGTGAGGGGAATGGACGGACAACTGCTCTCCGATACGTTCGTCGAACTGACCGACACCATGGTCGCCGGCTTCGACGTGATCGACTTC
>PMOU01000464.1 GCA_003161205.1 Actinomycetota bacterium
AAGCACGGCCTCGCCGAGGCGCTGCAGTCCGACCATGCTGCCTTCCAGACGCTGCACGCCTACTTTCTCGACCGCCTCGTCCCGGTGTGCGCCCGGCTGCTCGACGCGGCGGCCGCGGCCGGGGAGATTCTGCCGGGCATGGATGCGTACGAGCTGATGCTCGGCGTCGGCAACCTCTGTATCGGCGCGGACCACAACCCCCGCTACGACGCACGCCGGATGGTGGAACTCGTCATCGCAGGACTGCGCCTGCGTTAGGGCACCGCTCAAGAGGGACGTCAGCGAAGGCGAGGGTGGTAACCTCCCGGCTGGACCACCGGGAAGGCCGCCAGGACGCGCTGGCCAGGGAGGAGTTCGCTTGCGTTATGTTTCCGACCTGCGCGTGGACGCCTACATCCGGGCCCTGCCCGACTGGCAGCAGGCCATCTGCCGCGAGGTCCGCGAGCTCGTGCACGCCGCCGACCCGGAGGTGACGGAGACCATCAAGCGCACGACCCAGCCGTATTTCGTCTTGCAGGGCAACATCTGCGCGTTGCTGGCGGCGAAGGACCACGTCAACGTGTTCCTCTACGACGGCGCCATCGTGCCCGACCCGGAAGGAATCATCACCGCCGGGCACGGCAACAAGACGTCCCGCACGGTGGCCATCCGCCAGGGCGACACCATCAACGCGGGCGCTCTCAGCACCATGTTCGGGCACATCATCGCGAACAACCGGGCCGGCGGCTGGCGGAAACTGAAACGCCAAAGCTGACCGGGCCTGGCTACGTGACGGGAAGGACCTCGAACGCCGGATGCCTGGGCGCGATGGCGCGGAGCTGATCATCGGTCGAGTCCGGCCCGGTGCCCTCGAAGAAGATCCCGACCTCGGCCTTCCACCGCTTGAGGTAGGCGCGCAGGACCGGTACTTCCTCGTCGTCGGTGAGCTCCCGGCCGCGGAAGCTCTCGGCGTGCTGGCCCAGCCGCAGTTCGCCCGTCCCGCACGGTAGTGATCGGACATGCTGACCAGCCTAGCCCGGACAAAGGGGACGACACGCCGCCGCGCCGACATGGGACTGGTGCCGGATTAGCTGCCATTACTGTGATTAGAGGCCGAGACCAGGACCGTTCCGGCGTGATTTTAGGGTTTAATGAGGCCATTGGTGCCAGTGTGATTAAGGAATGGCTTTGGTTGACGGCACTCAAGTCATCGTTAATCTCAGCGCAACCCCTCATGCCATACTAATTCCCGGACACAGTCATTATCGTGGTTCTGTCGGATATGACATAAGCGGCGTTTCGTGACCTTGGGGGGGCAGCGGTGGTCAGGGAGCTGCAGCCCGGGGATCCACAGACGATCGGTCCGTACCGGCTGGTAGGCCACCTCGGCGGCGGTGGCATGGGGCAGGTCTTCCTCGGCGTCTCCGCGGGCGGGCGCCCGGTCGCGGTGAAGGTCATCCGGGCTGAACTGGCCGCGGATCCGGAGTTCCGGATGCGGTTCGGGCGCGAGGTCGCCGCGGCGCGCAGGGTNNCGGAATCGCTGCTGACGCTGGCCGCGGGCCTGGCCGAGAGCCTGCACGCGATCCACGCCGCGGGTGTGGTGCACCGGGACCTCAAACCCTCGAACGTGCTGCTGGCGGCGGACGGCCCGCGGGTCATTGATTTCGGCATCTCGCGGGCGGTGGAATCCACGGCGCTGACCCAGGCGGGCCTGGTGATCGGCTCGCCCGGGTACATGTCCCCCGAGCAGGCCGAAGGTTATGACGTCGGACCGCCGAGCGACATCTTCAGCCTGGGCGCGGTGCTGGCCTTCGCGGCCACGGGGGCGGGCCCGTTCGGCACCGGTACCACGGCCGCGCTGCTGTACCGGGTGGTCCGCGGCTCCCCCGACCTGGACGGAGTGCCGGCCGAGGCCCGGCCGCTGATCGAGCGCTGCCTNNGCCAAGGATCCCCGGCAGCGGCCCACCGCGAGCGGCCTGCTCGCCGAGGTGGGTGCCCTCCAGCCGACCGCGGACTGGCTGCCCGAATCGATCATCCGCGCGTTCGCCGGGGCGCCCGTGCCAGGTCCCGTGCCAGGTCCCGTGCCCGCCACGGGAGCGAGGCCAGCCGGGCCCGGTCAGTCCGGCGAGGCGGCGACGCAGACGACCTCCGCCAACGCCGCGGCGCAGCTAACGAGCGCGGACGGCCTGCTCATGGTGCCTGCGGACAGCTCGCAGGCCGTCACCTCGACCAGCCTGCCGCTGACCGCCGGGGCCAAGGGCGCGCACCGCCGGCCCCCGCCGGGCCGGGGGAACCGGCCGCGGCGCCGCACGTGGCGGCCGCTGGCGATGGCGTGGATCATTGGCTTCCTCGTCGCGGCGTGCGTCGCCACGTTCGCCGTGACCGTTTTCACTCGGCACACACCCGCCCCGATTCAGTCCCCGGCCGCACAGATTTCCGCATCGACGTCAGCCACGTCGGGCGGACGGGCGGACGAGGGCGCGTCCGCCGTCCCGCGCGAGTCCTCCGCGGCGGTCACCCCGTCGTTGCAGGGCACATCTCAGCCGGCGGCCGCGGCGGTCTCCCCGTCTTCATCCACGTCGCCGACCGCATCGGCATCCCCGAGCCGATCCCGGTCCGCCTCCCCGACCCCGACCCCCTCGCGCTCCCCCGCCCCGGCGCCGAGCCCCACCCCGAGCACCGCGACGTCGTCACCTCCGGCATCTTCGCCCCCGCCGCCCAGCACGTCGCCGTCGGCGTCAGCGTCAGCGTCGACGTAGCGGGTCAGGCATCCTGGCCGGGGATCCGGTATTCCTCGAGCAGGCGGCGTCCGATGATCATCTTCTGGATCTCGGCGGTGCCCTCGCCGATGAGCAGCATCGGCGCTTCCCGGTACAGGCGCTCGATCTCGTACTCCTTGGAGAAGCCGTAGCCGCCGTGGATGCGGAAGGA
>PMOU01000461.1 GCA_003161205.1 Actinomycetota bacterium
TCGACCAGGTTCAGGCCGGGGATCGCGCGCAGCAGCTCGCGCGGTTGCCTGGTGATCCGCTGGGCGTGCGCCAGGTGGCAGGCGTCGTGGTAGGCGGCGGTCACCGGCAGCGGGTGCCGTGGCGCCACCGGCCCGAGCTCGGCCAGGAACTCCGCGAGGTCCCTGACCTTGCCGCTGAGCGCGGTGGCCCGTTCGGCCCAGCCCGGCCCCTGGCCGGCCAGCAGGCGTCCGTACTCCTTCATCGCCGAGCCGCAGCCGGCCGAGTTGACCACGATCGCGTCCACCCCGGCCTGCTCGAACATGGCGATCGTGCGGCGGGCGAACTCCGCCGCCTCGGCTTCGCGGCCCGAGTGCAGCGACAGCGCGCCGCAGCAGCCTTGCCCCGGCGGGATGACCACGTCGCAGCCCTCCGCCGCGAGCACCCGGGCGGTCGCCGCGTTCACCTGCGGGAAGAACACCGACTGCACGCATCCGGTGAGCATGCCGACCACGGACCGCCGGGTGCCGCGCGCCGCCACCCGTTCCGGCAGCTTGACCGGGGTCGTCGCCGGAGGAGTCAGGCGCAGCGCCGCGCCGAGCGCGGGGGAGACCCGGCCGGGCAGCTTGCTGCCGGCCAGCCGCCGGTCAAGCCCGGTCCGCTGCACCGTCCGCAGCGGTGCCGTCAGGGCCCGCAGCCGCCGGGGATAAGGGAACAAGGAGAAGATGGCCGCCCGCGCCGCCCGCTCCCGGACCGGCCGCTTCCCGGCCGGCGGCACCCGCGGCACAGCCGGCACCGGACCAGCCGGATCGCTCGCCACGGCCGGCTGGACGCCATCGCCCGAGCGGGCCTCTTCGGTCCAGACCCGGGCCGCCTCGATCAGCTGGTCGTACTGGACGCCGGACGGGCACGCGGTCATGCAGGCCATGCAGCCGAGGCAGCGGTCGAAGTGCTCGGCCGCCGTGGCGGAGAGCTCGGCGCCGTCCAGGATCTGGTTCACCAGGTAGATCCGGCCCCGCGGCGAGTCCATCTCCTGCCCCCACAGCTGGTAGGTGGGACAGGCTGGCAGGCAGAACCCGCAATGCACGCAGTCTTTCGCCACGTCGCGCAGCGTGTTCTCGTCCTGCATAGGGTGCCTTTCTCTTCAGGCGGCTAGATGGCGGCTAGATGGCGGCCAGACGGCCGGGAAACAGCCGGTGGCCCGGATCGAACTGGTCCTTGATCGCCCGCATCAGCGCGGCCCCGGGGACGACCCCGTAAGCCCCGGCGGCCGCCATCACCAGCGCGGGTGCGGCCAAGACGACCACACTGCCCCGCGGCCCCCCGGAACTAGAAGGCAAGGAACCAGCGGCCCCGTCTGGGTCCAGCCGCTCACGCAGCGAACGCACGAACCGCACCGTCGCGTCCTGCTCGGTAGCCGGATCAAGGCAGGCGTACAGCGCCCCGGCCCCGGCCGAGCCGGTGACCGCCGGCCGCACTCCCGCGCTCGCCGCGGCCGCCGCGACCGCGTCCAGCACCCCGGCCAGCCCGCCCACCCAGAACGACACCCGGATCACGGTGCTGGGGGAGGGCAGCTGGCCCCACCGCGGCGGCGCGGCCTCTCCGACCGCGACCGCCGGCGAGCCGCCCGCCGACGCCAGCAGTTCCGACATCAGCCGGGCTCGTTCCGCCACTCCGGACGAGGTGCCCTCCAGCAGCACCCCGACCCGCAGCCCCCGCGCGGACTGCGCCGAGCTGGGCGGCCAGTCCAGCTCCACCGCCGACGGCACCAGCGCCGATCCGGCCGCCGCCTGCAGCGCCGCCGCCGCGGCGCCGCGTTCGGCCGGGCCGAACTCAGCCGTCACCCACGCCACCGAAGGCGGCAGCGGATGCAGCCGGAACGTCGCCTCGGTGATCAGGGCCAGCGTGCCCTGCGACCCGGCGAGCAGCTTGCCGATGTCGTAGCCGGCCACGTTCTTGACCACCTTGCCGCCGGCGTGCGCCACCACCCCGTCCGCGCGCACCGCGGTGACCCCGATCAGCAGGTCGCGCGGCGATCCGTACCGGAACCGGCGCGGCCCCGCCGTCCCGGTGGCGATCACCCCGCCCACGGTCGCGTCCGCCGGGGCGTCCAGCGCGAGCTGCTGGCCGGCCTCGGCCAGCACCGACGCCAGGTGCCCGATCGTGGCCCCGGCCTGCACCCGTGCCACCAGGTCCCCGGCCGCGTGCTCGATGACCTGATCCATCGCGCTGGTGTCCACCACCAGGTCGCAGGCCGAAGGCGGCAGGCCCCAACCCGGCGACCCCGGCGACCCCAGCCCGTGCCCGGCGCCCCGCGGCACCACCGCGAGCCCGAAGGAAGCGGCCACGGCCAGCAGCGCCGACGCTTCCTCGGTGCTGGCAGGCAAGCCGACGTACGACGGCGTCAGGCCGCCGACGGCATCATCACGAGCGTCCCCGTCCCGCAGCGCCGGGCACGCGGCCGCTAGAGCGGGCCGGACGTCAGAAGCCAGGGCCCGTTCGGTATCCATCAGAAGATCTCCGCCTGTCCCGCCGCCACGGCGGGATGGGGGGCGCGCCGGTGGCCGGGGACCTCGCCGCACAGCCGGGGGGTGGGGAAGATCTTGCCGGGGTTGCACAGGTGGGCCGGGTCGAACGCGCAGCGGACCAGCTGCATGGTGTCCAGGTCGTCGGCGTTGAACATCTTGGGCATGTACCGGGACTTGTCCACACCGACGCCGTGCTCGCCGGTGATCGAGCCGCCCTGCTCCAGGCAGGCGTCCAGGATCTTGCCGGACAGCTCCTCGGCGGCCAGGGTCTCGGCGGGCGAGGCGTCGTTGTAGAGCACCAGCGGGTGCAGGTTCCCGTCGCCGGCGTGGAACACGTTGGCCACCCGGACGCCGGCTTCGTCGGCCAGCGACGCGATCGTGGCCAGCACCGCCCCCAGCGAGGTCCGCGGGACCACGCCGTCCTGGACGATGAACGACGGGCTGATCCGGCCCACCGCGGCGAACGCGGACTTGCGGCCGGCCCAGATGACGGCCCGCTCGGCCGGGTCGTCGGCCGCCCTGATCTCGGTCGCGCCGGCCTTCTCGCACAGCGAGCGCACCGTATCCACCTCGGCCTCCACCTCGGCGGCCGGCCCGTCCAGCTCCACGATCAGCACGGCCCCGGCGCCAGCCGGGTAGTTGCACTGCACCGCGGCCTCGGCCGCCGTGATGGACAGCGCGTCCATCATCTCGATGGCACCAGGCAAGATCCCGGCCGCGATGATGTCCGAGACCGCCCGGCCGCCGTCGCTGGTGGTGGCGAAGGCGGCGAGCAGCGTGTGCACGACCTCAGGCAGCGGCATCAGCTTGACCACGATCTTGGTGACGATGCCGAGCGTGCCCTCGGAGCCGGTGAACGCGCCGAGCAGGTCGTAGCCGGTGGTGACGCCGGTGCCGTCGCCCAGCCAGGTCAGCTCGCCGGCCGGCGTGACGATCTCCAGGCCCATCACGTGGTGCACGGTGAAGCCGTGCTTGAGGCAGTGCGCCCCGCCGGAGTTCTCGGCCACGTTGCCGCCGACCGAGCAGACCACCTGGCTGGACGGGTCCGGCGCGTAGAACATCCCGAACGGCGCCGCCGCCTTGCTCACGGACAGGTTCGTCACCCCGGGCTCGACCACCGCCCGGCGGCTCACCGGGTCGATCTCGAGGATCTTCCGCATCCGGGACAGCACGATCAGGACGCCGCTGGGGTGCGGCATCGCGCCGCCGGACAGGCCGGTCCCGCTGCCGCGGGCGACGAACGGCACCTGGGCCCGCGCGCACTCGGTCACCACCGCGGCCACCTCGTCCGCCGAGGCCGGCAGCACCACCAGGGCGGGGACGCTGCGGTGCGCGGTCAGCCCGTCGCACTCATAGGTCCGCAGCTCCAGCGGATCGGTGATGACGTTGCCTGCCCCGCAGATCGCCTTCATCCGCGGCACCAGCGCCTGGATGCTCCCCATGCCGTACCTGCCTAACTGCCAACTCCTCCTGATTGTCCCCTTTTCCCGTCCTGCTGAACACCAATCCCTCAGCGCATCTAGGGTCAGGGCATCCGCTCGTAGGCCGGGATGGTGAGGAAGTCGGCGAAGTCATCGGCCAGCGCGACCTCGGTGAACAGCGCGGTCGCCTGGCCGTAGCGCTCCGCGTCGAAGCTGTCGCCGGTCAGCGCCCGGATCTTGGTCAGCTCCTCGTCGATGAGCCGCTCGACCAGATCCCGCGTCACCAGGGTCCCGTCGTCCAGGGCGACGTCGTTGTGGATCCACTGCCAGACCTGGGAGCGGGAGATCTCCGCCGTGGCCGCGTCCTCCATCAGGTTGAAGATGCCGACCGCGCCGTTGCCGCCCAGCCAGTTGGCCAGGTACTGCAGCGCGACGCTGATGTCGTTGCGCAGCCCCGCCTCGGTGATCACGCCGGGGGTCTTGCTCACCGCGAGCAGNNCAGGAGCCGTCGAAGCCGTCCTGCGACTCGCGTGTCTTGTCCTCCCGGACCTTGGCCATGGCCTTGGCGTTGACCTCGGGGTCGCGCCGGCTCGGGATGAACGCGGCCATCCCGCCCATCGCGTGGGCCCCGCGCCGGTGGCAGGTCCTGACCAGCAGTTCGGTGTAGGCGCGCATGAACGGCGCGGTCATCGTGACCGAGTTGCGCTCGGGCAGGACGAACTCGCGGCCCCGGGTGCGGAACTTCTTGATCATGCTGAACAGGTAATCCCAGCGGCCCGCGTTCAGGCCCGCCGAATGATCCCGCAGCTCGTACAGGATCTCTTCCATCTCGAACGCCGCCGGGATCGTCTCGATCAGCACCGTGGCCCGGATCGTGCCGCGCGGTATGCCGAGGGCGTCCTGCGCCAGGTTGAACGCGTCGTTCCACAGCCGCGCCTCGAGGTGGCTCTCGTTCTTGGCCAGGTAGAAGTAGGGCCCCTTGCCCTTGTCCAGCTGGCGCTGCGCGCTGGTCGCCATGTACAGCGCGAAGTCGACCAGGCTGCCGGACGCCCGCTGGCCGTCGATGAGGATGTGCTTTTCGTCCAGGTGCCAGCCGCGTGGCCGGACCACGATCGTGGCCAGCTCCTCCTCGGGGCGCAGCGCGTATTGCTTACCTTCGTCGCTGGCGTAGTCGATCGTCCGGTCCAGCGCGTCCTTGAGGTTGAGCTGACCGGTGATCATGTTGTCCCAGAGCGGGGTGTTGGCGTCCTCGAAGTCCGCCAGCCACACGTTCGCCCCCGAGTTGAGGGCGTTGATGGTCATCTTCTTGTCGGTCGGCCCGGTGATCTCGACCCGGCGGTCGACCAGGCCGGGCGCGGGCGCCGCGACTCGCCAGTCGGGGTCCTCGCGGACCGCGGCGGTCTCGGGCAGGAAGTCGAGCGTCGCCCCGCCGGACAGCTCCGTCTGGCGGCGGCGGCGTGCCGCCAGCAACTCCTGCCGGCGCGGGCCGAGTTCGGCGTGCAGGGCGGCGATAAGGTCGATGGCCTGCGGCGTGAGAATCTCGTCGTAGCGATCACCATAAGGACCCGTGATCTCGACGTGTTCGGTTCCCGGCATGTCTGAACTCCTCCCGACCCCCAGAACGCTGGTGCCTCCCCATCCTAGGCCCGCGGCCGCGCCTGGCACCGGCCGGCTCAACCGAGTGGGTAGCCGGAAAGCGCCGGAAATGGTCGGTCAGCAGCGACGTCGCCATTTCTAGAAATGGCGATGTCGCAGAAACAAGAAAAGGCTGCCGCCATGGCCGGGCGCATTAATACCGGGGTCAGGCGGACCTGGCCGGGCAGGCAGGCGGGTCCGGTGAGGGCCGAGGCTACCGGGAGCCGGGCCGGAGTGATAAACTCTTATGTCCCTGCTACTGCACCCCGTAATCGACGCCCGGTAAGAAGCACAGTAACCAGCCTAGCGGCCATTAGAATTTAGCGAGAGTATACCAAGAAATATGACGCTTAGTCAAACCAATTCCGCCGGGACGACGGCGGTGGGCCAAGAGCAGGCTTATCTCGATATGCTTTATCGCCTGCTCGACCTCGCACGGGAGCGGACAGAGCGGGCGCTCACCCATACCCAGGGCCTCGGCGCCGCGGGCGGTACGTTCCAGGCCCGGGTGGAGCGCGATATCACCGCGGCCGAGCAGGGCCGGCGGCTGGCGCAGCTGAACGCGGTGGAACACGGCCTGTGCTTCGGCCGGACCGACGCGGACCCGGCGGACCCCGAGGCCGCCAGCGAGCACGCGGCCACGCTGTATATCGGCCGGATCGGCCTGCGGGACGACGAGCACGAGCCGCGGCTCATCGACTGGCGCGCGCCCGCCGCCCATGCCTTTTACGCCGCCACTCCGAAAGACCCGAACGGCCTGATCAGGCGCCGCCACATTTACACCAGGAATCGCGCCGTCATCGGTGTCGATGACGAGGTCTTCGACCTTGACCGGCTTTCCGAACCGGACCGGAAAAGCCTATCCGGCGAAGCCATGCTGATCGCCAGCATTACCGCCGGCCGCACCGGCCGGATGGGCGACGTGGTCGCTACCATTCAGGCCGAGCAGGACCGGGTGATACGCGCCACCCTGCAGGGCGTGCTGGTGGTCCAGGGCGGCCCGGGCACCGGCAAGACGGTCGCGGCGCTGCACCGGGCCGCGTACCTGCTGTACACCCACCGCAAGACGCTGGAGCGGCGTGGTGTCCTGGTCATCGGGCCGAACGCCACGTTCCTGCGCTATATCAGCCAGGTCCTGCCGTCCCTCGGCGAGACCGACGTGGTGCTCAGCTCGATCGCGGAACTGTTTCCCGGCGTCAAGGCGGCGGCCGAGGAGGCGCCGGACGCCGCCCTGGTCAAGGGCGACGTCAAGATGGTGAACGTGCTGCGCCGGGCGGTCCGCAACGCCCAGCGGGTGCCGCCGGGCGATCTGGAGATCACCGTCGACGGCCTGGCGATGACGGTGCCGGCCGACCGCGTCGTGCGCGCCCGCGACCGGGCCCGCGGGCTGCGCAAGCCGCACAACGTGGCGCGCAAGGCCTTCGCCGCCGAGATGCTCAGCGCGCTCGCGGTGGCCGAAGCGGCCGCGCTCGGCCGCGACCTCGACCCCGAGGACCTCCCCTACACCCGCGCCCGGCTGTGGGACGAGCCGCCGGTCCGGGCCGCCGTCGATGACCTGTGGCCCTTCCTGACCCCGCAACGGCTGGTCGCCGGACTGCTCGCCACCGAAGGTGCCCTGCGCCGGGCCGCTCCCGGTCTTTCCGATGCCGAACGGGCCGCGCTGCTGCGTCCCGGCCACCCTGACGCGTGGACCGTGGCCGACGTTCCGCTGCTGGATGAGGC
The DNA here is from genome assembly GCA_003161205.1 of Actinomycetota bacterium. The sequence goes on from PMOU01000461.1 coordinate 7,284, forward strand.
GTCGCAGCTGATCGGTCCTAACGCAGGTGACTCGGCGGACAAGGCCCGGCGCCGGGCCGCCGAGCGGGAACGCCGGGCGACCGAGCGGTACGCCCGGGAGGTGCTCGAGATCAACGGCCTGGCCGGGCAGGGACCCGTGCCCTTCGTGGACGCCGCCACCCTCGCGGACTGGAACCGTGACCCCGGCCAGCAGCTCACCACGGCCGAACGCGCCTGGGCCGACCCCTCCTGGGCCTACGGCCACGTGATCGTGGACGAGGCGCAGGAGCTGTCCG
>PMOU01000012.1 GCA_003161205.1 Actinomycetota bacterium
TGCGGCGGATCAGCAGCCAGCGGCGCCCCGGGCGGGGGTCACTGATGCTGATCCAGGACATCGTGGACGGTGCGTCCCAGGTCAGACATCTCGCAGCCCTGGCAGTCCGCACCGCGACTTGGTTTCGGGACGAAGAGGCCGACTTCCGGCTACTTCACCAGCAGGTGCGGGACGATACTGGCCATGTCCCGCGAGCGGATGACAACGAGCAGCCCGATTGGAGAGCTCCTATGACGGTCACGAGCACTGATGTTGAGGCGGTGCGGCGTTTCTACCGGGCGGTGGCTGCACGGGATATGGCCGCGGCGGAGTCCTGCTTCGCCCCGGACGCGGTGTGGTATCTGCCGGGCAAGAGCGTGATCGCGGGCGACCATCGTGGCTGGCCTGCGATCCGTGACGACTTCCTGGCCAAGCTCGGGCCGCTTTCGGGGCAGACGTTCCGGGCCGAGTTGCTTGATGTCGCGGTCGGGCGGGAATTCATCGCGGCGGTGCAGCATGCGATCGCCTCTTGCGGAGGGCAGCGCCTGGATATCACAGGTTGCCAGCTGATGCGGCTGGAGCAGGGCCGCATCGTCGAAGTGCGGGGACATTACTCGGACCAGGAGGCGCTGGATGCCTTCTGGCTGGCCGGATAGCANNGCCTGGGTGATCATGTCGGGCTGGCCGGGGATGCCGAGCTGGCGGAGTCCGGGCAGGATCCGGGTCTGGACGAACGTGCCGAACAGCTCTTCGCTGTCCCACACGTCGGTCATGCGCAGAATGCCGTCGCCGAACGAGGCGACGTGAAAGCGCATCCCGGCGGGCACGTCGCGGTCCCAGCCGACAGTCTCGCGGAGCGCGTCGTACTGGTCGGGCGTCATGCCGTCCCACGTCTGCATGATGACGGTGGCCATGATTTTCCTCCTGGTGATGCGGTTGTGGTGGTGGTGTGGCGGTAATACGGGATTACAGGGGCAGCGGGTTGCTGAGCACGCCGCTGCCTGGTCGGCGGCCGGCGAGCGTCCGGATGAAGTCGATGGCGTCGATCTCGACGTGCTCGCCGTCGCGGCCGTGGCGGAAGGTGCCGCCGGCCGGCCCGTCAAGTACCAGGTCGAGCGACAGCCGGTGGAGCTCCGCCCATTCGGCCACGATGTCGGCGACCAGCCGGCCGTCGTGGTCCGGCTTGAGGTCCATCGGCCTGCCTGTCGCGACGCAGATGTCGATGCGGTGGCACCACACGTCGCGGGTGAACCCCACGTCGAGCAGGTACTTCAGCGGTCGCCAGCCAATGGGGGGTCCGAACGGCAGCGGGGCGAACCGCATCGGAGCCGGGGTCCCCCAGCGGCCCTTAACCGCCTTCGGTCCGGCAGACTTCAGCTGCTCGACGAGCTCCGCGTTGGACAGGTGCTCACGCTCGCGGACCTGCAGCTCGTTCAGGCCGTCGACCCAGTGATGCGAGTCGATCTGCTTGTTCAGCGGCAGCCCCCGGCGCAGCTGGTGCGCGAACTCGCCCACCGAGGCCTGCGCGTCGGCCGAGCCGAGCACNNTGCAGCGCGATCTTGCGGACGTCCCACGCGGTGCAGTCGGTGGGCATCGCCCACTCCTCCGGGGTGAGCGCGGCGGTGAGTTCCGCGAAGCGCCGGAACTCGTCCTCGGCGAGGCGGCGGGCTTCCGCGCGGCCGATGCGGTCAGTGTTCATGGGTCGTCCCCTTTGCGATGGCATCGTCGACCAGGAGGTCGACGAGACGGTTGAGATGGCGAAGCCAGCGGTCGCCGCCGGGATCGTTGCTGATCTGCGCGTCGGTGACGCCGGCGGTGATGGCGACGATGCAGTCCATGTCGCCCTGCTCTGTTAGCCCGGCCGCCCGCATCAGGGTGTACGCGCCGCCGAGTACCTTCTCGGCCAGCGCGTACGACTGCGGCGAGGGCGTGAAGCCGGGGATGGGCCGGTGGAACAGCAGCTGGTAGAGCTCGGCGTTCTCACTGCCGAACGCCGCGAACATGTGCAGCCACTGCTTGAGCGCCTCGCGGGGCTCCGGGGAGAACGTCACGGCGTCCAGGTGCTCGAGGAGCTGCCGGTTCCCGTCGGCGAACATCGCGTCGTACAGCGCGAGCTTGGAGTCGAAGTACACGTACAGCGAGGGCTGNNTCCTGGGCCAGCGTCCAGGCGCACGCGACGATCCCGGCGATCTTCTCTTCACGGCGCTTCGCGACCGAGTCCGCCATGGCGAGCCGGTCAGATCGCCGACGGCCGGTATGCCCACGGCAGGCGACGTTCCGCCTCGGCGAGCAGCTCCTGGTGCCGGCCGTCCGCCAGTCCGCGAGCCTTGTAGATCGGTACCATCTCGGTCCTCCCGCTGAGTTCCTATCATTGATAGGAGATTAACCTATCACCGATAGGAGTTCAAGAGCCTATCGGCGATAGGTAAAACTTTCTTGCCCAGGGCTCGAGCCCGGCCCGGTGAAACTGCCCCAGCGCACGCAAGCCCGCAGGCCTGGACCTACGGCACCCCGCGCGTCGAGCACGGCGGAATGAACGCGTGCCGCAGCGTGTGCAGAGGTTCCCGGTCACGGGAATTGAAGCGCCGAGGGTCCCGCCCCGGACCGAGCCCAGGCCGGGGACGCCGACGCCGCAGCTGGCGGTACCGGAGACCTCATCCAGTGCGCAGGCGCCCGGGGGACGGTGACTAAGCGGATTTACTGCGCGAGCGGCTCTCGCTCAGGCAAATAAGCAAGGTAGCTGCCAGCCACTTCTCGGTGACCGTTACCCGGCTGCCGGTCACCCGTTGCGAAATCTGCCACCGCACTGCGGCGCACCGGCCCGGCAGCCGCTGTGTGTCGGCATCTGCGAGGTCCCTGACCGGGCGCTACCCCCTTTCTGCTCCCAGGCTGACTTCGCAGCCGACGTCACCAGGGCAGCGGCCCGTCATTCCCGACGAATGTTCCAGTGGGGCCGTCCGCGCCGATGGTGGCCATCGCCACCAGAATCGCTACCGCCTCGTCCACCGTCCTGCCGCCAGCACGCCGGAACGCCTCCAGGTCGACCGAGTCGGTGGGGCGACCCGTGAACTCGGTGAGCGTCAAGCCCGGTGTCACCGAGTTGACGCGCCAGCGAGGGAAGGCCCGGGCGTACTGGATGGTCAGCATGTTCAGTGCTGCTTTCGACACCGGGTAGGCCACCATCGACCAGATCGCGTCCGGCTTGGCATTGAGCGTCAGCGACCCCACGGCGCTGCTGACGTTCACCACGACTGGGCTCGCACTTTCCTCCAGCAGGGGTGTGCAGGCGACGAGCACCCGGGTCGCGCCCACGACGTTCGTTGCGAGCACGGCTTGCAAGTCGTTGACGTCAGCCTCCGTCGGCGGTCGCTGCGCGCCGGAGATTCCGGCGTTGTTCACCAGGACGTCAAGCGCCCCGGCCTCCTGCCGCAAGTGGTCGACGGCTGCGCGAACCGAGGCGTCGTCGGTGACGTCGATCGAGATAGCGCGCGCGCCGATCGGTTCGGCCACTTCACGGCCACGTTCAAGGTCCCGCGCTCCGAGATAGACGGTATGGCCGGCCTCCGCGAGGCGCCGAGACAGCTCGAGGCCAACGCCTCGCGTGGCTCCCGTGACGAGGGTGGTAGTCATGGTCTTGAGTTTGCCACTGCACCTCGCCAGTAGGAGCGACTCAGCGGAAGTCGTTCGATACCAGGTGTTCGTGACCAGGACTGCTGCCTCGGGCTGGACAGGTCAGGCGTTGTCCTGCCCGGCTCCCTGCAGCAGCGACCGGCACCAGCACAATCGAATTCATCCGCTGGCCTCACCCGGCCGACGGGGAGCTTGACTTGAAGTGCTTCAAGTTTCCGATACTTACCGTGTGGACGAGGACTGGATGACGATCGCCGAGGCTGCGGCCCGTGCGGCCTGCCGGAAAGCACGCTGCGCTACTGGGAACGAATCGGCTTGGTCAACCGGGCAGCGCGACGCTCGCCCACGAGGCACCGGTATGATCGCCGGCAATCTTACGAGCGCACTCGGCTATGCCGGCTTTGCTTCGTCGACCGGCCGTGGCAGGCGTTCGCTCGTCGCCGCAGTGATCGGAGCGGGCTTGCTCCTCTCCGGCGACCGCATCCCCGAGCCGTTGGCCGTGGAAGCAGGTGTCCCGACGTCGAAGCAGGACCTCGCGCGGCGACACAAGCGACTAATTGATGCCAGGATGCGAACCTGGTACGGCAGCGCGTTGGTGGGCGACGTCGACCCGGTCGTTCACCTTTATGGCTCGCCGTGCCCGAAAGATGCCTGCAGCGCATCCGTCAGCAATCCGACCAGCGCCTCGAGCTGCACGTCGGCCGACGAGGAGACCTCCTCGTCGGCTCCGTCCAGTGCCCTGGCGGCAAGCCCCGCCTTGGCGTCGATCAGCCCGGCGATCCGGGCGTCGATGGTCTGCGCAGCGATGATGCGCCACGCGGTGACCGGTTCGGCCTGCCCGATGCGGTGGCTGCGGTCGATGGCCTGGGTCTGCTCCGCGTTGGTCCAGGACAGCTCGGCCAGCA
>PMOU01000536.1 GCA_003161205.1 Actinomycetota bacterium
GTTGCTCGGGTTCTTCATCGCTTTCGCGATCAAGGCGCCGCTGTGGCGGTTCCACACCTGGCTGCCGGACGCCGCCGCGTCCGCCCAGCCCGGCGCGGCCGTGCTGCTGGTCGGCGTGCTGGACAAGGTCGGCACCTACGGGATGCTGCGGTTCTGCTTCGAGCTGTTCCCGGCGGGCGCGAAGTACTTCACGCCGCTGGTGATCACGCTGGCGGTGATCGGGATCTTGTACGGGGCCATCGTGGCCATCGGCCAGCAGGACATGAAGCGGCTGATCGCCTATACCTCGGTCTCGCACTTCGGCTTCATCGCGCTCGGTATCTTCGCCATGACCAGCCAGGGCGTGGCGGGCGCGACGCTGTACATGGTCAACCACGGGTTCGCCACCGGCGCGCTGTTCATCCTGGCCGGGTTCCTGATCACCCGGCGGGGTTCGGCCCGGATCGCGGACTTCGGCGGCGTGCAGAAGGTCGCCCCGGTGCTGGCCGGCCTGTTCCTCATCTCCGGCCTGGCCGGGCTCTCGCTGCCCGGGCTGTCCACCTTCGTCAGCGAGTTCCTCGTCCTGATCGGGACCTTCTCCCGGTACAAGCTGCCCGCCATCATCGCCACGGCGGGGATCGTCCTGGCCGCGATTTACATCCTGTGGATGTACCAGCGCACGATGGGCGGCCCGGTCCGCGAGGAAGTCGCGGGGATGAAGGACCTGCGGCCGCGGGAACTGCTCGCGGTCGCACCGCTGATCGTGCTGCTGATCGGGGTCGGGGTATACCCCAAGCCGGTGCTCGACATCATTAATCCCGCCGTACGCGTGACGATGGCGCAGGTGCACATGACCGATCCGGTGCCCGCGCATCCAGCGGCCGGGTACACGACCACCGCAGCGAAGGGAACCGCACCGTGACCGGGGTTCTTGCCGTCCCCGCGGCCCTTGCCGCCTCAGCGAGCAGCGCGAGCAGCGTGAGCGGCGCGATCACCCCGCCGAGCATCGAGTACAGCCAGCTCGCGCCGATGCTGATCGTCTTCAGCGCCGCGGTCGTCGGCGTCCTGGTCGAGGCCTTCGTGCCGCGGCCGTTGCGCCGGGCCGTGCAGGTGGCGCTGGCCCTGGGCTCGCTGACCGCGGCGTTCATCATGACGATCGTGGTGGCCGCGACACGCCACATCTTCGCCAGCGGCAGCCCGGGCCACGTCGCCGCGATGGGCGCGGTCGCGGTGGACCGGCCGACCCTGTTCATCCAGGGCACGATCCTGGTGCTGGCCTTCGCGAGCGTGCTGCTCATCGGCGACTCGAGCAACAGCCCGTTCGCCGCGCAGGCCGCNNGACCTGCTCACCATGTTCGTCGCGCTGGAGGTGCTGTCGCTGCCGCTGTACCTGCTGTGCGGGCTGGCCAGGCGGCGCCGCCTGCTCTCGCACGAGGCCGCGATGAAGTACTTCCTGCTCGGCGCCTTCTCCTCGGCCTTCTTCCTGTTCGGCGTCGCGATGCTGTACGGCTTCTCCGGCTCGGTCTCGCTGTCGGCGATCGCGTCGGCGGCGACCAGCAACACCGCGAACTCGACCCTGCTGTACGCGGGCATCGCCCTGGTCGGCCTCGGCTTGCTGTTCAAGATCGGGGCGGTGCCGTTCCACAGCTGGAAGCCCGACGTGTACCAGGGCGCGCCGACGCCGGTGACCGCGCTGATGGCGTCGTGCACGGTGGTGTCGGGCTTCGGCGCGCTGCTGCGCGTGTTCTACGTGGCGTTCGGCAACCTGACCTGGGACTGGCGCCCGGCGCTGTGGGTCATCGCCGTCCTCACCATGGTGGCCGGCGCCGTCATCGCCATCACCCAGACGGACGTCAAGCGGCTGCTCGCCTACTCCTCGATCGCGCACGCCGGGTTCGTGCTGACCGCGGTCATCGCGACCAGCGTGGCCGGCCTGGCCGGCAGCCTGTTCTACCTGGCCTCCTACGGCCTGACCACGATCGGCGCGTTCGGGGTGATCACCCTGGTCCGGGATCCGGGCGGTGAGGCCGGGCATATCTCCCGGTGGGCGGGCCTGGGCCGCCGGTCGCCGCTGGTCGCGGGCATCTTCGCGCTGTTCCTGCTGGCCTTCGCCGGCATACCGCTGACGAGCGGCTTCACCGGGAAGTTCGCCGTCTTCCAGGCCGCGATCGCCGCGGGCGAGACGCCGCTGGTGATTGTCGGCGTGCTGGCCAGCGCGATCGCGGCGTTCTTCTACGTCCGCGTGATCGTGCTGATGTTCTTNNCGTGGCCACGGTGGTGCTCGGCATCGTGCCCGAGCCCGTCCTGAGCCTGGCGAGCCATGCGGCGAATCAGCTGTTCGTCAGTTAGGGCGCAGGTCCAGTTGGGAGCGCTTCGCCGCGGGCGGTCCAGGGCCCTGGTTGGTGCAGCGGACAAGAGCGGGCATACTCGGAAGTTCGAGGCGTTTGCGCGTGCCGACGACGTGGAGAGCATGTGATCACCGCAGTTCCCGTAGAGTTCCTGGACTCCGACCTCGCGGCGGAAGTGCTTGACGATCTGGCCCGCGTCGAGGATTCACTGACCGCGACGGCGCATCCCGATGACGAACTGATCACCGAGGCGTCCAGGCATCTCATCGCGGCCGGGGGTAAGCGGTTCCGCGCCATGCTAGTGCTGCTGGCCGCGCGCTTCGGTGACCCGCAGGACCCGCGGGTCATCCAGGCGGCGACGGCGATCGAGCTCACCCACCTGGCCACGCTGTTCCACGATGACGTGATGGACGAGGCGCTGGTCCGCCGCGGTTCCCCGTCGGTCAATTCCCGGTGGGGCAACGCGGTCGCGATCCTCACCGGGGATTTCCTGTTCGCGCAGGCCTCCCAGATTCTCGCCGACCTCGGGCCGCAAGCGGTCCGGCTCCAGGCCCGGACGTTCAGCCGGCTGGTGACCGGGCAGATGGACGAGACCGTCGGGCCGCGTCCTGGTCAGGACCCGCTCGACTTCTACATGCACGTGATCACGGAGAAGACCGGCTCGCTGATCGCCACCTCGGGCCAGTTCGGCGCCCTGTTCTCCGGCGCTCCGGAGCAGATCGCGGACCGGATCGCGGTGGCCTGCGAGCAGCTCGGGGTGGCGTGGCAGCTTTCTGATGACGTGATCGACATCGCCAGCGACTCGGCTCAGTCGGGCAAGACGCCGGGCACCGATCTTCGCCAGGGGGTGCGGACGCTGCCGGTTCTTTACGCGCTGCGGTCCGCCGTGCAGTCCCCGGCGGATGCTCGCCTGCACTGGCTCCTGACCGAGGCCGACCTGACCGATGAGGCCCTGCTGGCCGACGCGCTGGGGCTGCTGCGCGGCCATCATGCGATGAAGGAGTCGCGCGCGGACGTGCTGCACTGGCTGCTCGGGGCCAGGAGCGAGATCATGGCGCTGCCGGACGTGCCCGCCCGGGCGGCCTTCCTGGCCCTGTGCGACTTCGTGGAGAAGCGCACTGGCTAGGCCGGGATCGCCGGCCGGCGGTGAGCGGACCCGTAGCGCCATCGTGCACGCGGCCGCGTCCCTGGCCAGCGCGGACGGCCTAGCGGGCCTGTCGATCGGCAGCCTGGCCGCGGCGCTGGGGATGAGCAAGGCCAGCGTGGGCGCGTACTTCGGCTCCACGACCGAACTCCAGCTGGCGACCGTGACCGAGGCGGCCCGGATCTTTGCCGAGGAAGTGGTGCAGCCCGCGCTGGCGGTTCCGGCGGGCCTGGCCCAGCTGACCGCGGTGTGCGAGGCGTTCTTCACGCACCTGGAGCGCCGAACGTTCCCAGGCGGGTGCTTCATGGCCAGCGTGGCCCTGGAGATGGGTGATCGTCCCGGGCCGGTCAGCGATCTGATCACCGCGTTCCAGTCCCAGTTCGGCGCGCTGCTCCGGGATTTCGCGGCCGCTGCGCTGGCGCAGGGCGAGCTGCCCGGCAGTGAGGATCCTGACCGGCTCGCGTTCGAGCTGAACGGCATCATCTTCGCCGCGGACACCAACTTCGTCCTGCACGACGATCCCGCCGTCCTGGACCTGGGACGCCAGATCATCCATCAGCGGCTGCGACCCGCGGGAGCCTGAGCGCCTGAGCGGGACGGGCGCTAGCCGACTTCCCAGGTGTCGTTGCCGGCCAGCAGGGCGGCCAGGTCGCCGGGTCCGCTCTGGCGGCGGGCGGTGGCGATCTGCTCGGCCATCAGCTGGTCGTAGCTGGCCTGCTCCACCTTGCGGAACACTCCGACCGGAGTGTGCCGGAAGTCCGAGGTGTCCAGCCGGGACAGCGCGAACGCGTAGGACGGGTCGGCCCGCTGCGCGTCGTGCGTGATCAGCGTGTCCGGGTCGGCCCCGGCCACCTCGACCGCCTCGAGCTGACCGTGCCGGCCGAACCGCAGCCCCTGCGTGCCGCCGGCGAAGCGGACCGGCTCGCCGTCCTCGAGCTTGATCAGCCGGTCCGTGTCCGCGCTGGCTTCTTTCAGCGGGGCGAACGCGTCGTC
>PMOU01000407.1 GCA_003161205.1 Actinomycetota bacterium
GGGCCTGCCGGGCGCCCGCGCCCGCGAGCAGCGCCGGCAGCTCCACGTTGTCGGCGACCGTCATGTGCGGCCACAGCGCATAGGACTGGAAGATCATGCTCATCGGCCGGCGGTCGGCGGACATGTCGACGCCGGTGGCGCGATCGAAGACGGTCTGCGCGCCGATCTTGATCACGCCCTGATCAGGGGTCTCCAGGCCGGCGATGCTGCGCAGCAGCGTGGACTTGCCGCAGCCGCTTGGCCCGAGCAGGATCAAGAACTCCCCGCTCTTGACGCGCAGGTCGATGGTGTCCAGGGCACGGGTGTAGCCACCGCGCTTGCCGCCCGCGGTGTACTGCTTAACCAGAGCCTCGACCAGCACGCCCGGCGACTCGATCCCCGGGTGCTCGACCGTGGCCTTGTCCTGGGCGTTTCCCGGGGACATCTGGACCACGCTCCCGTCAGCTGTCAACGTTGGCCTCCGAGTCTCACCGAGGGCTTGGCATGCGTGTATACGAAGGTATGCTGAGGTACCTGGGCAGTCAAGCCAAGTCGCCCGCGGGTCCGCGCGGCGTGCGGTCCGGCCGTGGTCCGCACGTGAATACTGTTGCTGACAATCGTGGTCGATCTGAGGTTAGACTTCGCGCACGGGTGCAATTCAAAACACGTGGAGAGCCAGTGGTAAGCAAGGCGCAGAAAACACCTCGTCTTAACGGCGGCTCGAAGCTCACGCCTTACGAGCGAATTCGCGACGCCATTCTGGAGGGCACCTTCGCGCCGGGCGCGCAACTGGTCGAGGTGGTAATCGCCGAGATCTGCGGGGTCAGCCGCACCCCGGCCCGGGAGGCCCTGACCCGGCTGGAACAGGACGGCCTGGTCGAGCGTGGCCCGCGCGGGCTCATCGTGCGGGAACGCAGCCCGGAACAGATTCTTGATATCTACGAAACCCGGGTTGTGCTGGAGGCCACCGCGGCAAGAGTCGCCGCGGAGCGTTACACGGATTTGGATAAAGTGCGGTTCGTGCGCTTCATGGAGGCGTGCGAGGAAGTGGACAACTCCGATGCCGCCGCTATGGCGCTGGCCATCAGTCATTACCACCAGGCGGTCTGGGAAGCGAGCCGTAACGTCGCCCTGATCGACCTGCTCAATCGCCTGCGGATGCACCTGGCCCGGTATCCCGAGACCACGCTGTCCTACCCGGGGCGCTGGGCCGAGGCCCTGAGCGAGCACCGGGCCATCACCAAGGCCATCGTGGCCCGCGACGCGGCGGCGGCGGCCGCCCTCAGCGAGCAGCACTTCAAGCGCGCCCGCGAGATCCGGCTCGAGTCCTGGGCCAGCGAACTGCACTGACCCGCGTCCCGGCCCAGCGAACTCCACCGACCGGCGTTGACCCTGCCTGGCGCGCGAGGTAGCGTCTGATCTGTATACCACGGTACGCAAGAGTACATGATCGTGTGGAGGACAGATCGTTGACTGCCGACGCCCTATCGACGAGCGAATCTGAGACCGGCGCGGCGCCGGCCCGGCCCACGATGACCATCGACGGCAAGCCGGTCACCACGACCGACGAGCTCGAGGTCATCAACCCAGCCACCGGCGCGGCGGTCGGCTATTCGCCGTCGTGTACGCCCGAACTGCTCGATGAGGCCTTCGAGGCGGCCCAGGCCGCCTTCCCCGCCTGGAACGCGCTCGGCGCGGAGGGGCGCGGCGAGCTAATCCGGGCCGCCGCCGACATCCTCGAGCCGGAGGCCGCCGCCCTGGGCAGCCTGCTGACCACCGAGATGGGCCGCCCGTGGTCCGAGACCAGGATCGAAGCCCGGCAGCTGGTCGACTGGCTGCGCCACTTCGCCGGGATGACGGTGCCGCCCGTGGTGATCCGCGACGACGAGCAGATCACCCTCAAGGCCGTGCGCCGGCCCCTCGGCGTGGTCGCGGCCATCACCCCGTGGAACGGGCCGCTCGGCACGCTGGGCATGAAGATCGGCCCAGCCCTGGCGGCCGGCAACACGGTCGTGGTCAAGCCGTCCCCCATCGCCCCGCTGTCTACGCTGCGCGTTGGCGAGCTGCTGCGGGATGTCCTGCCGCCCGGCGTCCTGAGCGTCATCTCAGGCCCGGACGCGCTCGGCGCGGCGTTTAGCCAGCATCCGGTGCCGCGCAAGGTGACCTTCTCCGGATCGATCGGCGTGGGCAAGAAGATCGCGGCCGGCGCCGCCGACGACCTCAAGCGGCTGACCCTCGAGCTCGGCGGGAACGACGCGGCCGTGGTGCTGGACGACAGCGACCCGGAGGCCACCGCCCGGGCCATCTTCCGGTTCGCCTTCGGCAACTGCGGGCAGGCCTGCGTGGCCATCAAGCGGGTCTACGCGACCCCGGGGGTCTACGCCCGGCTCGTCGAGCTGCTCGCCGAGACCGCGACGGCTGCGGTGGTGGGCGACCCGCTCAGCTCGCAGACCCAGCTGGGCCCGGTGGTCAGCGAGGATCAGCGGAACCGGATGGAGGAGCTCATCGACGACGCGACCGGCCACGGCGCGCGGGTCGCGGC
>PMOU01000060.1 GCA_003161205.1 Actinomycetota bacterium
GCCAGCAGCAGCACGGCCAGGCCTGCCACCACGATTCGGCCGCGCCTGGTAAGCCGCAGCGGGACGGCCGCGGTCCGGCAGGCCGTGACGTAGCTGGCAGCGGCTGGACGAAGCGCTACGGGCCGCACGGCGGCAGGGGGCGCGGCCATGGTGGACGGCGCTGTGGTGGACGGCGCTGTGGTGGACGGCGGCGCCGCGGAAGGCGGCGCTGCGGGGTTCTCGGCGAGCCGCACCACGCGGAGCGCGGGACGGGACTGCGCAGGGTGCGCGCCATTCTGCGTGTCGTACGCGGGCAATGCCGCCGTTTGCGTCGCGTTCATGGCGACCTCCCTGATCAAATCTGCGTTCGAGACTACTTGTGTTCGATCGTATCCTAGTTCGATCGTCTAGACGTTCGATCGAACGGTTACATCTTTGTTGTATCGCGAGGGTCCGACATTTTGACGACACGTCGAACAGATGTTTGGGATCTGGGGTAAGAACCGTTACTCTCTACTCAGCACGCAAGAACTCGGACACGGAAGGTCATCAGATGGAGGAAACCGCCATGGGAGGCACCGCACGAGGTACTTCCGGCATCGATCAAACGGAGGCACCCAGACCTAAGGGGCGGCCGGGCCGCAAGCCGAAGGGCAGTGTGCCCGTCGTCATCCCGGACACGCCGGATAAGCCCGATCCGGACCACGTCCTTACCTGGCGGCAGCGCAAGGTGCTCCAGGTCATCAGGGAATCCGTGCAGAAGCGCGGTTACCCGCCGTCGATGCGGGAGATCGGCGAAGCTGTCGGCCTGACGAGCACGTCAAGCGTCTCCTACCAGCTCAGTACGTTGCAGAAGAAGGGATACCTGCACCGGGACGTGGGCCGGCCGCGGACCGTCGAAGTGCGCCTGCCCGGCCACCCGGCCGTGCGGCCGGAGCCTGGCCACGAAGAGGATGACAACGCCGACATTCCCGGCATCGACATCCCCTCGCAGGAGGCCATCTACGTGCCGCTGATCGGGCGGATCGCCGCTGGCGGGCCGATACTCGCCGAGCAGTCCGTGGAGGACGTCTTCCCGCTGCCCAGGCAGCTGGTCGGGGACGGCACGCTGTTCCTGCTCAAGGTGGCCGGCGACTCGATGATGAACGCCGCCATCACCGACGGGGACTGGGTCGTGGTCCGCGAGCAGAAGGTCGCCGAGAACGGCGAGATCGTGGCGGCCATGCTCGACGGCGAGGCGACGGTGAAGACGTTCAAGCAGAGCGACGGGCACGTCTGGCTGATTCCGCACAACCCGGCCTACACGCCAATCCTCGGCGACGAGGCCACCATCCTCGGCCGCGTCGTCGCTGTGCTCCGGCGCGTCTGATCACGCCGCGTCTGGGTCCACCGCGTCTGAGTACATGCTGGTCGGGCGGTGCGGAGGCGTTCGAACCCACCAAGGGCCGAGCGCGTCCGCCCCGATCGTTACCCGTTACGCCGCGACGATGCTGACCAGCTTCGGCGCCCGCACGATGACCCGGCGGACCTGCTGGTCACCTAGCGTGCGAACCACCCCAGGCGCCACCAGCGCGAGTTCGCGAAGCTCGTCTTCGGCGATCTCAGGTGAGACCTCAAGCTTGTCCCGGACCTTGCCGTTGACCTGCACCACGCAGGTGACCTTGTCCTGGATGAGCAGGCGCGGGTCCGCGGTCGGCCACGCCGCCCGCGCGACCGAAGGCTCATGCCCGAGCAGCTGCCACGACTCCTCGGCGGTATAGGGCGCGAACAGGGACACCAGCACGGCCAGCACCTCCGCCGCCTCGCGAACCGCCGGGTCGGCTGCGCCCGCGCCGGAGTCGATGGCCTTACGTGTGGCGCTGACCAGCTCCATCAGCCGGGCCACGGCCACATTGAGGTGATACGACTCCAGCTGGCGGGTGACCTCATCGATGGTCCGGTGGGTGATCCTGCGCAGCTCGTTGTCCGCTGTCGCGGCGGCTAGCTCGCCTGGCACGGCGTCCGCGTCGGCGACGTCGGCGGCGATCCGCCAGACCCGGCCGAGGAACTTCACCATCGCTTCGGGATGCATGTCGGCCCAGTCGATGTCGTCCTCGGGCGGACTGGCGAAAATCATGGTCAGCCTGATCGCGTCGACGCCGAAGCGCTCGATCTGCTGGCCCAGGTCCACGCCGTTGCCCAGCGACTTGGACATCGCCTTGCCGTGGTTGATCACCTGACCCTGGTTGATCAGCCGGGTGAACGGCTCAGTGAAGTCCAGCATGCCCATGTCGTACAGGACCTTGACGAAGAACCTGCTGTACAACAGGTGCAAGATGGCGTGTTCGACACCGCCCACGTACAGGTCCACCGGCGCCCACCGGCGGACCTCAGCGGAGTCGAAAGGCCCGTCGGCGTAGTTGACCGAGCAGTACCGCAGGAAGTACCAGGACGAATCCATGAACGTGTCCATGGTGTCGGTGTCACGCTTGGCCGGTCCGCCGCAGGCGGGGCAGGGCACGTTCACCCAGTCCTGCGCGGCGGCCAGCGGGGACACGCCTCTGGGCACCAGGTCCTGACCGCGCAGGTCGGGCAGCTCCACGGGAAGCTGGTCGTCGGGCACGGGCACTTCGCCGCAGGCCGGGCAGTGCACGATGGGGATCGGGGTGCCCCAGAAGCGCTGCCGTGACACCAGCCAGTCCCGCAGGCGGTAGTTGACCGCCGCATGTCCCAGGTCCTTTTCCGCCAGGATCGCGATGATCCCGGCGATGGCCTCCGCCTTCGGCAGTCCGTTGATCGGACCCGAGTTCACCAGCGTCCCGTCGCCCGCAGTCGCGATCCCGGTCTGGGCGGGATCCGGCTGCCCGGTGTCCACCACGACCCGGACACCGAGTCCGTAGGCACGCGCGAAGTCCAGGTCGCGCTGGTCGTGCGCGGGCACGGCCATGATGGCGCCGGTGCCGTAGTCGGGCAGCACGTAGTCGGCGGCCCACACCGGGATCCGCTCGCCGTTGACCGGGTTAATGGCGTGCCGGCCGAGGAAGACCCCGGTCTTCTCCCGGTCGGTGGACTGGCGTTCGATGTCGGTCAGCTTCCTGACCTGCTCCACATAGGCGCGCAGCTCGGGCAGGCGATCGGGTGCGCACAACTGCTCGGCGAGCGGCGAGTCCGCCGCCACCACGAAGAACGTCGCGCCGTACAGCGTGTCGGGCCGGGTGGTGAAGACCGTCACGGGCTCGTCCCGGCCCTCCACCGCGAAGTGAACCTCAGCGCCCTCCGAGCGGCCGATCCAGTTCCGCTGCATCAGCAGGACCCGATCGGGCCAGCAGTCCTCGAGCTGTTCGGCGTCCGCGAGCAGCCGGTCCGCGTACTCGGTGATCTTGAAGTACCACTGGTTCAGCATCCGCCGGACGACGTCGGCGCCACAGCGTTCGCATTTACCCGCGATGACCTGCTCGTTGGCCAGGACGGTCTGGTCCACCGGGCACCAGTTCACGTACCCGTCGCGGCGGTACGCCAGCCCCCGCTCATAGAAGCGCAGGAAGAGCCACTGATTCCAGCGGTAGTAAGCCGGATCGCAGGTCTGCAGCCGACGGCTCCAGTCAAAGGAGGTCGCATACCGCCGGAACGAGGCGGCCTGCGTCTCGATATTGGCGTAGGTCCAGTCAGCCGGGTGGGTGTTGTTCCTGATCGCGGCGTTCTCGGCCGGCAGGCCGAAGGCATCCCAGCCGATCGGGTGCAGCACGTTGCGACCCCGCAGGAAGTGATAGCGAGCGAGGGCGTCGCCGATGGCGTAGGCCTCGGCGTGGCCCATGTGCAGGTCACCCGACGGGTACGGGAACATGTCCACCAGGTAGAAGCGCTCCCTGGGATCCGCGGGATCCTCGCTGGCGCGGAACGGGTCTAGCTCCGCCCAGCGCGCCTGCCATTTCTCCTGGACATCACGGGGGTCATAGCGCTGCGCCAGCTCGGCGCTCTCGGCCGCTGTCATCGTTTCCTCACCATTGAATCGGTCCGGCCCCGTTCACCCGTCGGGTGATGATCACCTGCAATGAAAACGCCCCTCGAGACGAGGGGCGGCCGCGCCAACGACAGGTAGGTCGGCGCGGCTAGGTAAGAAGCAGCCGGACGGCACGCATGCGCACAGGATAGCGCACCCGCCGCCTCCCCCGTCCGCCGGTTAGCGGGCGAGGCAGGGGTCAAAGGCTGCTAATACGGCCCAGAAATAGATCCGCGCGCGATATCAACGCGTCTCGTCGTTCCCCTTGACCGGCGTCCCGGCAGCGCCTACTCATGACTGGGGAATGGAGCTGATGATGCTGGTGAGGGGAGCAATGGGCAGTCGGGCCGATGGGGTGGATCGGGGCGCTGGGGCTCATGGGGGCGGACCCGTCGCGATCGTGGGCATAGGCTGCCGGTTCCCTGGCGCACGCGATCCCGCGGAACTCCACGATCTCGGCGTCGCCGGGCACCGCCGCTTCCAGCCGGCGGCCGGGCTGCCGGGCCGCCGGCTGCACGCCGCGCTGCTCGATGACTGGACGGTCCCGGCGGTATCGTTCGGCGGCCCGGAGCTCGAACCGCATGATCTGGGTCCGGTGCAGAAGCTGGCGACCGAGACGACCGCGCTGGCCCTCACGGACGCCGACCTGCTCGATACGGTCGCCACCGCCCGGACCGGACTGATCATCTCGAGCATGGCCCCGGGGGTGAGCGAGCACGTCCGGGCCGAGTTCGGCCTCGCCGCGGGCCTGCCGTACCCGCGAGCGGCTTACCGGTCCTCCTTGCACGCGGTCGCCGCCGCCGCGGGCGCCCTGCAGGCAGGCGCCCTTGACCTGGCGGTGGCCGGCGGGGTCGAGCTCGGCATCGACCCGGTCTGGCTCGCCCTGCAGGCGCGAGCGGGCACGCTCGGTACCGACGACATGCGCGTTTACGCCGCAGACCCTTCGGGGCTGCTTCCCGGGGAGGGCTGCGGCATCGTGGTGCTCGCCCGGTCGGCCGACGCCAGGGCCGCGGGAATGCCGGTGTACGCGGAGATAACGGGCTGGAGCGCGCCGCCGGTCCTGGCCCCCGCGCGGGCGGTCGCGGCCATGCTGCTGGCCTACCAGCGAGCGGGGATCGATCCCGCGGACGTCCAGCTCATCGAGGGCCAGGGCACCGGCACCGCGGCGGGCGACCTGGCTGAGCTGGCCGCGCTGGCCCAGCTCAGGCGAGGCGGGAAGGCCGTCGCGGCGCTCGGCGCGGTGTCAGCCAGTATCGGGTACACCAAGGCCGCGGCGGGCGTCGCCAGCCTGGTCAAGACCGCGGTGGCGATGACCGCGGGGACGATTCCGCCCGGCACCGGCTGCGCGCGGCCGCATCCGCTTATCGCATCGGGCGACGCGCTGCTCCGGATGCCCGCGCAGCCGGAACCGTGGCCGGACGGGACCCGGCTCGCCGCGGTGAACTCGCTCGGCACGGCTGACCCGGCGATCGTGCTCGGCCGGCCGGGCGCCCAGAGCGCCGAAGGCATCCACCTCGTCCTGCGCCGCGAAGGCGAGAGCGACGAGTCCGGAGGCCGCCGCCGGGCCGCCCGCAAACCGGCCGCGCCACTGGCCGCGCCCGCCCCCGCACCCACCCTCGCACCCGCCTCCGCACCCGCCT
>PMOU01000480.1:0-9170 GCA_003161205.1 Actinomycetota bacterium
CCCGCCCGAGTCGCCGGCCCCGCGCGAGTCGCCGGCCCCGCTGGCTACGCCTACCCCATCCGCATGCGGGACACCGGCCCGGCGGCCTACCGGCATGACCCGCATGCCGGCCGCTAGCCCGGCTGGCCGCTAGCCCGGCTGGCCGCTAGCCCGGCTGGCCGCTAGCCCGGCTGGCCGCTAGCCCGGCCGTCCGGCCGGCGCGTCAGGCGGCCGATGCGTTAGGCGGCTGCGCGCTCGCTGACGGGCCGGCGGCGGAGGCTCGGCTGCTGGAGAGCCGGCGGCACGTAGGCCTGGTCGAGCGTGCCGACGTCGGTGCCCGGCGGGACGATGTCGTCGATCCGGTCGAGGATGTCGTCGGTGAGGGCCACGTCGATGCCCGCCAGCAGGTCGTCGAGGTGGCTCATCGTGCGCAGCCCGACGAGCGCGCTGGTCACGCCCGGATGAGCGATCGCGAACGCCACGGCGAGATGGGTCAGCGGCAAGCCCGCCTCCTCGGCGAGGGAGATGAACTGCTCGACGACCTCGAGACGGCGCTCGTCGTTGAGGTGCTTGAAGAACCCGGCGCGGCGGAGATCGTTCTGCCGGCCCTGGCGGACGCGCCCCGTGAGCAGTCCCTGCCCGAGCGGGCCCCATACCAGCGTCCCCATCCCATAGCGCTGGGCGACCGGCAGCACCTCGCGTTCGATGCCGCGGTTGAGCAGTGAGTACGGCGGCTGCTCGGTGCGGAACCGGGTCAGGCCCCGCCGCTCGGCGACCCACTGGGCTTCGACGATGTCGGACGCCGGCAGCCCGGACGTCCCGATCGCACGTACTTTCCCGCTGTGGATCAGGTCCGAGAGCGCGGAGAGCGTCTCCTCGGTGTCAGTGTCGGGGTCCGGCCGGTGGATCTGGTAGAGGTCGATGTGGTCGGTCTGCAGGCGGCGCAGCGAGTTCTCGACCGCGGTCACGATCCAGCGCCGCGAGGTGCCCTGCTGATTGGGATCCTCACCCATCGGGCGGCTCACCTTAGTCGCGAGGACGACATTGTCCCGTCGCCCCTTGAGCGCCTTGCCGACGACCTCTTCGGAGTCGCCGTAGGCATCGGCGGTGTCGATCAGGTTGATGCCCGCGTCCAGCGCTTTGTGGATGACGCGGGCCGAGTCGTCGGGGTCGGAGTTGCCGATGGACGTGGCGAACATCAAGGCGCCGAGCGCGTAGGGGCTGACCTTGATCCCGGTCCGGCCGAGCGTGCGGTACTGCATGAGAAATCTTCCTTCTCCCTCGGCTCGTCGCACCCGCGGGGCACCGCCGAGCCGGCTTCCAGCGTGGCGCATCGCGGGCACCTGCGGGAGAGGTGTCCTTATCCGGGGACGGTCAGTCCCTGGCTGCGCCGGGCGTCCAGGGGGCATGGTGGAGGTGTGGACAGAACCGAACTGGCCGACTTCCTGCGTCACTGCCGGACCCGGCTTGCCCCGGCCGACGTGGGGCTGTCGCAGGGTGCGCGGCGTCGCACCCCGGGATTGCGCCGCGAGGAGGTAGCGCAGCTGGCAGGCATGTCGACCGACCACTACACGCGGCTGGAGCAGGCCAGGGGCTCACGCCCGTCCCGCCAGATGCTCGCCGCCGTCGCCCGCGCGCTGCGGCTGACCGGTGACGAACGGGACCACCTGTTCTACCTGGCGGGCGAGGAGCCTCCACGCAGCCGACCGACCACCGAGCATGTCCGCCCCGGCCTGCTTCTCGTCCTGGACCGGCTGATCGACACGCCCGCTCAGGTGGTGAGCGACCGCGGCGACATCCTCGCGCAGAACGCGATGGCCAAGGCGCTCCACGGTGACGCGTCCGCCCGCCCCGAGACGGACCGCAACATTGCCTGGCGCTTGTTCACGGACCCTGCCGCGCGGGAACTCTTCCCGGCCGAGGACCGTGACCGTGCCGCTCGCACGGCCGTGGCGGATCTGCGCGCCACCTTGGGCCGCCGGCCCGACGACGCGCGGCTGATCGGGCTCGTCCGCCGGCTCCGCGCCTGCAGCGAGGAGTTCTCGGCGCTGTGGGACACCCACCACGTCGCCGTACGTCACGCTGACACCAAGCGCTTCCTGCATCCGGTCGTCGGCCTGCTGGAACTGGACTGCGAGGTACTGCTGAACCCGGAGCACGACCAGCGGCTCATCGTCTACACCGCCCGTCCGGGCAGCAGGTCCTACGAGCGGCTCGAACTGCTGCGCGTGGTCGGTCTCCAGGATCTGACCCGCGGCTGAACCGCTCCGCTGAACCGCACCGCCGGGTGCGGCCCGCTAGCCGATGCGGCGGCGAAGCCTCTTAGCCGGGTTGTGCGGCCCGTCGGGCATTGTTCCATCAAGAATGCTGTCCCTCGTGACCACAGACGCGGCAATGCGAGCCCTAGCGCCTGTCTCGCGAGCGCTGTGGGCCCGATAAGCCCAGGCTGCGCGCACCCTCCCGGGGTTCCCCTCCTGCATGCGGACAACACGAAGCAGATCGAGCTTGTCCAGGGCCTTGACGATGGAATCAGCCCTCGGCAGGCAGGACGTCCGATCGTGCCAGATGGAAAGGTTGTCAGCCCATTTTCTCATGAATGAGACGAAATCATCTGGCGACAGGCGACGGCATTGTTGCTGCGCGGCTTGCACCGACTCCAAGGATGATATGTCCTGCTGCGAGCGTAGCCGGAGGCGAGCGGCTAGGTCATCGAGTACTGCAGCGCGCTGCCTCAGCACTTCGCGCCAGAAATCTGCCCTGATCGCCTCGTCCCAGTAATCACGGTGCGCAGCTGACGAGTCTTTTCCGTTGAGGGACGGATGCGCGGCTGCAGTTTGTGTTCTAGTGTGAATTAGCCAGAGCAGTCCGAATGCCAGGATGTCGCCAAACTCCTCGAAGCGCGCTCGCTGCGAATCTTTAAATGGATTGTAATTCAGTTGCTTCACGTGACCGCTGACCGCGACCTGGCCGCGCCGGAGGTGATTGATAATGCAGAGCCAGTCTTCGTGATAGACAGCCGGGAAGAACCCATTTAGCCGCTGCGGGTTAACGAGAAGCGATCCGCCCGAGATGAACGGCTTCGGGCTGCCGCCGGTCAGGCGACGCGCGTGACCAATTACCGACAAGTCAGGGCAGTTACCGACCTGCAAGCCCACCACCGGGTATTCATCTAGGCCCGCGCTGGCCGCGCTTAGCTTGTCCAGGTCGAGCCAGCGTATGTCGTCATCGAGGAAGAGCATGCGACTCCACCCGCATGCCCGGCCGACGAGCAGACCCAGATTGCGTTTCCGGCTGATATCGAAAGCGCTTGGCGAGTGCACAACCTGGGGTAGGCCCGCGGCGAGGTCGAGCAAGTGATGCGCCGCACTAGAGCGAAGTGCGAGCGGCGTCGCCATGCCTCGGCCGAGTTTTCCCAGGACTGCTGCCAACCCGCTGGGGAACTTGTGGCTGTGCAGTGTTACCAGCTGACAGCGGGCATCCACCGCGAGTTTCACTGCCGCCCTCAGCTGCTCCGCGGAGCGGACGGTCGGAACGACGATCGCGTCAATGACGGTGCTGGCTGTACCCGTGCCGCCGTAGCCGGTAACGCCTCGTGCCCTGGAGCCCTCAGGTCGAAGTGGCGGGAAGCGAAGCAGGTGCGGATACGATCCCAGGTCGAAGGGTCCTGAGGATTGTACGCTGTCCCTCGTTGCGGATCGTTGTGCGTTGTCGTACAGCGCGGCGGTCACCAGCGCGCTCCTGTTTCAGCCGACCACTCAAATAGCCGGACGGCGTCGCCCCCGAGATTGGGCGGCAAGGCGATGTTGTTCTGGACCCGGACACGCATAAGGATACAGAACGCATCAGAAGGTCCGAACGCATCCTCAAGATATTGTTCATTTGCATCCCTGACATCCGAATTAGTGAAGCAGAGCGCTGCGCCATGGACACCGCGGCTAGTAATACCGCTCAGCATAGTGACGGTTCGCGAAGGGACATTCGGATGGGGTCCGCGGGCGATCAGGCCAACATCTTCAACCAGGGCTCCTCCGCCATCGCGCAATGACGCGAATTCACCCGTTTCCTCTCCCACCTTGCAGGTAAAGATGTGGGTCTCCTCAGTCTCCTCAGCTTCCGGAAGAGGGATTCCCTGGGCGAAATATTGTGCTATGTCCGAGGCTTTTCCGCCTATTATGACCAAGTGGTTCAGCGCAAAGTCTTGGGTGAGTTCCTCGGGCGAGAGGATCCGAATCATGCTGGCGGGGTTACTGGCCTTTACCTGGCCGAAGACCTCAATCAGCGCATCGAGGTCGGCATGCCTGGCGTACCGGCTGTAGTTCAGGTGACTTGGTTCAGCGTAGGAAGGCGGCGTGGGCGCGTCAGAACAGACGATGCTGACCGCGTGCCCGTCTGGAAAGTGCCAGATCGAGCTGCGGTGCTCGAGCGAAGCCGCCTTACGCGAAGGAGTAGCAGTGTTCGTCGACTGCGCCCGCTCACGGAGCGCAAGCAGTTCGGCATAGAGCTCCGCCTCCCGCTCCCGCTCCTGCTCAGCTAGCTCCTCGTCCCGGAGCAGACGCGGACCCCCGGAGCTGAACGATCGCTTCGAACAGAACAGCCGCGCGTACGCGGCCAGCCGTGGCGGCGGCGGCAGCCGGTCCGATCCAGGCTTCTCCCACTGGGAGATGGTCGCGATGCTGAGCTGCCCCGAACCGCTGAGCGCCTTGGCCAGCTGCTTCTGAGTAAGAGGTCGGTACTCCTGTTCCCGGAGGCCACGCAGCCGCTCGGCTAGCCGTCGAGCCGGAATGGCCGGGTGGTCGCTGTCAGCAACCATCGGACCTCCATTCTGCGGCTCATGTGGCCAATGTGACGAAGGGGAACACGTGATTCAAGGAGAGCGATACTCGTTCTACCACCAACTGCCGCGCCGCACGTCGCGGACACCGAGCTTTGCCTAAGACTTTACTTAAAGTTACCCGAGGTTTCGTTCGTTTAACAAGTTTTATGTCAAACGAGTGCGGGGATACGTAAACTATGACCGACGATGACGCAACGGCGCATATTCCCAGGTCCAAGACTTAGCCTCATGAGGGACGTTGGGGGGCGCTATGCACATTCAGCCTTACCAGCCGGTCCGGCCACGGACCACGCTCGCGCATACGGAACCGGTAAGCCCTGATCCCTCCGTCGGTCTAGTCCGCCTGGTTCTCATGCTGGCCGCGCTGCAGACGGTCGCGATGGTGGCGGCGACCCCGATCCGGCCGCGCGACCGGCAACCGGCAAGTTTCCCTGAGCCAGTCGGCGACACCGCACCGCGGATTGGCAAACGTCCACGCCGGTGGGTGGCGACCCTCCCGGTCCACCGGAGCATTTTCGCGGTCGATATCGAGAACTCAACGCGGCGGACCAACCCGGTCAAAGAGGAGCTGCGCCGACATGTCTACCGGCTCGTGGTGGAGGCGCTGGGGGCTGCGGGGATAGACGATCACTATTACGACCCGTTCACCGACCGCGGCGACGGCGTCCTCGTTCTGGTTCACCCCGCCGACGAATTCCCCAAGCCGCTCCTGCTCAGCCGGTTGGTGCCCGCTCTGGGGAGCCTGCTGGCGGCCCACAACAGCGGCATCTCCCCGGCCGAGCAGCCGCGCATCCTGCGCCTGCGAGCGGTCATTCACGCGGGGGAGGTGCACAACGACGGCAAGGGATTCTTCGGTGAAGACCTGGACGTGGCCTTCCGGCTGCTGGACGCGCCGAGGTTCAAGGCACACCTGCGCAACGGGTCGGCGCCGCTCGGCCTCATCGCCTCAGATGACATCTACCGGTCCGTTATCCGCCACGGCTATGACGGCATCGACGGGGCCGAATTCCTGCCGCTCGTGACCGTGAACGTGGCCGGCCGGCGCAGGAAAGGCTGGGTCCACTTCCCCTGCGCGGGCGGATTCCCGGTAGCCATACCCGGGCAGGCCTACGCCTGTTAAAGGTTGGCCAGGTAGTAGCACGGCCAGTGGTGCGATCTAAGGGGCTGGTTCAGCGTCTTAGGTGTTCAATCACTGGCGATCTGGCGCAGGGCGGCGAGGTCAATGATCGTGATGCGCCGCTGGCCGGTGCGGATGAATCCGCGCTGCCGCCAGTTACCAAGAGCCCGGGTGACGGTCGCGCGTGACGCGCCGGCCAGGCTGGCCAGCTCTTCCTGCGACAACGGCATCGCGATGTGGATTTCGCCGCCCGTTCCGGTCCCGTGCTGCCCCGCCAGGTCGAGCAGCAAAACGGCGAGCCGCTGCGCGCCACTGTTGACCGAACGCCTGCGCAGCATCGCGGCCGCATCCATCCAGCGTTGCGTGACGACACGGCGGTAGGCGTGCGAGGCTCCCGGCTGAGAGTCCAGGAACGAGCTGAACCGGTCGTGCCCCACGATCAGCGAGCGCACCGTGTCCATGGCCTGAACCGTTGCCATCCGGTATCCGGTGGACTCGCCTGCCATTTCCCCGACGATGTCGCCGTGACCCCGCAGCGCGAGTACCAGCTCTTGGCCCTCGCTGGTCACAGAAAGGATCTTCACCCAGCCCGTCACCAGGACGAACACGTGCGTGGCCGGCTCGCCTTCGATGCACATCGTCGCGCCAGGCGGGAACACGCTCATCCGGCCAAGAGCCGACAGGAGCGCTCGTTCGGCATCGGTAAGGAGACCCCAGAAGCCCTGGGGCGGTCCCATCGTGCGCTGATTCATATCACCGGGGAAAAGCCTCACGTGCCGGCAAGCGGGTCATATCCGGCCTTGGTTCTACGATGAGCCATCCGGGGATAGTTGACAAACGTCCAGGTAGGGCAGGCCTTTAGGCGCCGAGCAGGACCGCCAGCGTCCAGGCCAGGAAGCAGCCGGCGGTGATGAACGTCCAGGTATCAGCCAGGTGGACCCGCTCCCTGCGGATCCGGGCCGCGCCGAGCAGCAGGTTCACGCGGGTCCGCGCCGAGACGCAGCACGGAGGGCGAGAACGCGGCCTCCACGGCGATGCCAGGCCATCTCCGTGATGATTTCCTGGCCGGGCCCCCGATCTGGCAGCCTCATTGATTCCGCCGGTACAGCCAGGCTTGCGGCCATCATTCTCGCCTCCGTGCGTGCGCTTAACCTTCGGGTTAAGCCAATCAGGGGAGACAGCGATGAGCTGAGCCACATGAACCAGCACTCATGCGTCACTTGACGCAGAAGCCAGAAGCGGGCTGAGGACTAGCCGCAGCCGCAGGCGCCGCCGCAGCAGCCCCCGCCGGAACCGGCGGAGCCGGGCGAACGATCACGGCCTGAGGCCAGGCCCGATACCGCGACCGCGGACAGGAGCTTGACCGTGTCGTCATGCCCTTGCGGGCAGGTGCACGGAGCCGATGACTCGGTCATCGGGCGGGTCAGCTCGAAGGTGTCACCACAGGCGCGGCAGCGGTACTCGTATCGGGGCACGAGGGCAGTCTACGCGCTGCCGCCCCGGCGAGGCGAGGCGGGATCACGCCTGGCCACCGAGGGGGCATCGTCCGTCACGGCCGGGGCATCGTCTGCCACGACGGGCGAAGCACCGTTCTGGGGGGTGAGGGCGTGCCCGTTCGGAATGATTCTCTTCTTGTGGTCCACCGGCGTCAGGGTGACCGCAGGAGCGTCCTTGTCATCGAAGTAGAACTGCTTGCCGCGCAGCAGCGACACCAGCGCGCCGATGACCGCCATGATCGCGGCCGCCGCTGAAGACGATCACCAGGCCGTGATGGAACGGCGCGGAGATCAGGTTCGGGAAGAACTGCCTGCCGGTGAGTACCGCGACACTGTGCGCGGGCAGCTTGGACAGCACGTTGTAGGGCGCCAGCAGGTTCTGCACCGGGTTGTAGCCGAGCAGCGCGGCGAACATCGTGCTGACCGGCGGCAGGTGGCTGACGTGGGTGGCCACCGCGGCCGGCACGCCCTGGGCGATCAGCCCCCGGCTCAGGGTCTTGGGCAGGGTCGAGGCCAGCCCGGCGATCATCAGCGAGAAGAAGATCCCGATGGACAGGGCCATGCCGGAGTTCTGGAAGGTCGCCCGCATCCCCGACGCGGAACCGCGCTGGCTGGCCGGGACCGCGCTCATGATCGCGGAGGTGTTGGGGGAGGCGAACAGGCCCGAGCCGACCCCGTTGCCGAAGATCAGCAGCGCGAACACCCAGTAGGGGAAGACCATCAGGCAGCAGCATCAGCCCGACGAAGCACAGCCGCGGCCAGCAGCAGCCCGGAGGTGGCGAACAGCCGCGGCCCGTACCGGTCGGACAGGGTGCCGGAGATGGGCCCGGCAATCAGGAAGCCGGCGGTGAGCGGCAGCATGTAGATGCCGGCCCACAGCGGCGTCACCGTGAAGTCGTAGCCGTGCAGCGGCAGCCAAATGCCAGCCAGCCAGATGACCAGCATGAACTGCAGCCCGCCGCGCGCGATGGAGCCGAGCAGGCTGGCCGCGTTGCCGGCCGCGAAGGCCCTGATCTTGAACAGGCCCATCTGGAACATCGGCTCGGCGATCTTGGTCTCGAAGATGCAGAACGCGGTCAGCATCACCGTGCCGCCGATCAGGCCGCCGATGATCCACGGGTTGGTCCATCCGGTGGCGTGACCGCCGTAGGGCCGGATCCCGTAGGTGATGGCGACGAGCAGCGAGCCGAGGCCCAGCGCGAACATGACGTTCCCGATCCAGTCGATCTTCGCGCGCTTGGTGGTCGCGATCTCGCGCAGGCTCTTGTACGCCCACACCGTGCCGAACAGCCCGATCGGCACGTTCACCCAGAACACCAGGCGCCAGTTCACCGCGGCCAGCAGGCCGCCGAGCAGCAGCCCGACGAACTGCCCGGAGATCCCGGCGATCTGGTTGACGCCCAGCGCCATGCCGCGCTTGTTGGCCGGGAACGCGTCGGTCAAGATCGCGGCCGAGTTCGCCATCAGCATCGCGCCGCCGAAGGCCTGCCCGAACCGCCAGCCGATGAGCCACATCGCCCCGTGCGTACCGGTCAGCGGATCCAGGGACAAGGCGATCGAGGCCAGCGTGAAGACGACGAAGCCCAGGTTGTAGATCTTCACCCGGCCGAACATGTCGCCCAGCCGGCCCAGCGTCACCACCAGCACGGACTGCACGAGCAGGTAGCCGATGATCATCCACAGCAGGTATGTCACGTTGCCCGGGGTGAGCGGGTTCAGGTGGATGCCGCGGAAGATGGCCGGC